>NZ_JBMERP010000134.1:0-5265 GCF_049310925.1 Virgibacillus sp. DJP39
TAACAATTAAGACATATAGTTTTTTAATAGTAGAAGATAATAGTAGAAAGAAGTACTGCTTTGCTTTTCCTATTTTTAGAAAACTTGGCTTATCGTCAAGCCTTAGTGGCGAAAACCCTAGGTGTACTTATGCAGAAAGAAAGTCCAGAAAGTTCTTATACTTTCTTTACTGCTTAAAAAAAAGAAAATCCCCATTCTGATAGACATAGAATGAGAATTTACTAGATTACTTGTTATAATTATATTTTTGCTACGCATCCAAAGTTTCTTTTTCAGTCTCTTCAGGATCTTCAGGTTTAGCATCCAAATTATAATGGCTGCGAATCTTTTCTTTGATTTCCAACATAATATCTTGATTTTCCTTTAAGAACTGTTTTGCATTTTCTCGCCCTTGGCCAAGACGTTCCTCATTATAAGAGTACCATGAGCCACTTTTTAACACGATATCTAAATCTGAGCCGATATCAATAAGTTCTCCCTCTCTTGATATTCCGAAGCCATACATGATATCGACTTCAGCAACTTTAAATGGTGGAGCAACTTTATTTTTGACTACTTTGATACGGGCTTTGTTACCGAGTATATCGTTACCTTGTTTTAATGTCTCTGCTCGACGTACCTCTAAGCGAACAGATGCGTAAAACTTAAGTGCACGACCTCCAGGAGTTGTTTCAGGATTACCAAACATAACCCCAACTTTTTCTCGAATTTGATTAATGAAAACAGCAGTTGTTCTTGATTTATTAATAGCACCAGAAAGTTTTCTTAGTGCTTGAGACATGAGACGTGCTTGTAATCCAACATGAGCATCTCCCATTTCTCCTTCTATTTCGGCTTTAGGAACTAATGCAGCAACCGAGTCAATAACGACAATATCAACTGCACCACTTCGTACTAGCGCTTCTGCTATTTCCAGTGCTTGTTCACCAGTATCTGGCTGTGACAAAAGTAATTCATCAATGTTAACCCCTAATGCTCTGGCATAACTTGGATCCAGGGCATGCTCAGCGTCTATAAAAGCCGCTGTTCCACCCTTAGCTTGAGCTTCCGCAATTACATGTAATGCTACGGTTGTCTTACCAGAAGATTCAGGACCATATATTTCTACTACACGACCGCGTGGGTACCCACCAATTCCTAATGCTATGTCTAATGCTAATGACCCACTTGGAATAGTCGCGATTCTTTGTTCAGCGGTTTCACCTAACTTCATAATAGAACCTTTACCAAATTGCTTTTCTATGCTTTTTAATGCCATATCTAACGCTTGTTTTTTATCACCCAACGAGACAACCTCCTTTAACTAACTATATCTATCATACATGGTTTTATTTTATTTGCCAAGAGTAAAATCGAATAAATGTTCTCATTTTTACGCGGCTATTATTTCAATAACAAAAATTTAATTATATTAGTAGAGCTAAGAAGTAAATTTTCATTGTTAATTGTTTACTAAATCACTATTTTAAGTAATTGAACAAAAGTTCGTAACCTTTCCAAACTGCTCTTTTCCTTATTGTCTGACGATTACCATGGAACAGATACTTTTCTACTGTTTTATTACCACCTTCGTCAACAATGCCAATAAACACTGTTCCAACGGGGTGACCTTCAACACTATTTGGTCCAGCAACTCCCGTGAAACTTATTCCAATAGATGAACCAAATACAGTCCGAACATTAGTGGCTAATAAATTAGCGCATTCCTCGCTAACGACACCACTATCGTTAATAATACGCGATGGAACATGTAAAAGTCTTTCTTTTATTTTATTGTCATAACAAACAATACCACCAGGGCATACAGCTGAAGCACCTTCAACCCCTATTAAACGATCGGTAAACATCCCACCAGTCAAACTTTCTGCTGCTGCAATTGTTTTCTTCTGGTCTATCAGCAAATTAAAAACACGTTGTTCAATGCTTTCGTCGTTGATTCCATATAAATATGAACCAATCCTTGTTTCAATTTGAGTTTGTGCATCGATAATAAGCCGCTTAGCCTCATCCTTAGTATTTGCCTTTGCTGTTAAACGAATAGCAACTCCATCTGTTTGAGCAAGTGGCGCTATTGTTGGATTTGTTTGCTTAGCAATTATATCTTTTAATTCATGTTCCAGCGTTGCTTCACCTATACCTATAAATTGAAGCATAGTAGATTCAATAACATTAGTTTCATCCGACATACCCTGAATGAATGGTAGTACCCCATCCGAAAAAAGCTGTTTCATTTCTTTTGGTACACCAGGAAGGAATATCACTGTTTTGTCACAATAAGATACAATCATACCTGGTGCCATACCAACCTTATTCTCGAGTACCGTGGCACCTTCAAAAATTCTTGCCTGTTTATAGTTGTTAGGTGTCATTTTTATTTGGTTCTTTTGAAAATAGGAAATAATTTTGTCCATCGAAGGTTTGTGCTCAACGATTGACATACCTGATAGTAATTTAAAAGCTTCTCTAGTCAGATCGTCTTCGGTAGGTCCTAATCCTCCGGTAATAACAATTACATCGGATCGCTTTAGAGCCTGATTGAACTGATCATGAACCCGCTCGAGGTTATCACCTACGACATTATGGTAATGGACGTTCACTCCGTATAAAGCAAATTGTTGCGAAATCCACTGTGCATTCGTATTGGCAATTTGACCAAGTAGCAGTTCTGTTCCAACAGCTACTATTTCAGCGTTTATTTGTTTCATCATTTGGAATCCTTCATTACATTCCAATTTTTATCAAAATAATCATAACCTGAATAAACAGTAATGATTAATGCAGCATACAAGGCTACAATATCAAAACGAAAGCCAATATACGAAAATGGGAAGTTATGAAGAAGTAATACTGAGATTGCAACGATTTGTATCCACGTTTTTAACTTGCCCATTTGGCTTGCAGCCAGAACAATCCCTTCACCAGCGGCTACTAAACGTAAACCAGTAACTGCAAATTCTCTGCTTATAATTAAAATAACAATCCAAGCTGGTGCTAGACCTAACTCAACTAGTAGAATAAGAGCAGCTGAAACCAATAGCTTATCAGCAAGAGGATCCAAAAATTTACCTAAATTGGTAACCATATTAAACTTTCTCGCATAATAACCATCAATCCAATCAGTAGTAGAGGCAACGATAAACAATAAAGCAGCTACTAAGTGAGACACAGGTAATAGTGCTTCTCCAATTTCTATTTGTCCCCATTCAAAGGGAATGGATAGTAATAAAATAAAGATGGGAATTAAAAAGATTCGGGATAGAGTAATTTTATTTGGTATATTCATCATATTTCCTCCTATAATTTTTTTTTACGGTTTAAAACCCTTCCCTTTTACCTAGGGAAGGGTCTTGGAATGTATTATTCTTCACTTGGTTTTATGTTCACCCAAATTTCCTGATGCATCTTATCGGTTGCTTCAATTGGATATTCCAATTTAACCCCATTAATTGAAATTTGCAGTTCTGGTGCAAACCCTACATTAAAATAAATTTCATTATCACCAGTTACGTTTACCTCTTTTGGAGAATTATCAGCATTAAACATACCAGTAAAGTACTGTTTTCCTGCATCATTATTAAATGCAAGATACGATTCACCGCCGTTTGACTCCAGTTTTACTACCACTTCTTCACCTGCATTTACCAAATCAAAAGTGGAATCCGGACTATCACTTTCACTGAATTTAGTTTCTACTAATTCTAAAGTTGGTTCTACTTTTTCTGGCTCTGGCTCCGGTTCTGGTTCTTCCGTAGTTGTATCATCGGTTGATTCACTACCCTCATCAGAAGCTGGGTCATCCTTATTTTCTGAATCTGCTGGGGGATACACCACTTCATTATTGTCGGTAGTATCCACAGGATCAGAGTTATCATCCGACACAGTTTTAGTTAAAAAATACCATCCAGCGAAAAAAATACCAATAACAAGTAAAATGACAATTATTGTTGGGAAAAGCGAGAAAATTACTGGACTTTTGGGTGAATTTGTATCTCTTCTTGACCGTTGAATGCGTGTGTATTGATCTGTGTTTTCTTCTTCTTCAACTTTTGGCATTTCCTCTTTATATTCATCCAGCAATTCATTGGGATCTAAACCAACAGCTGTTGCATATTCCTTAATAAATGCGCGCGCATAGAACTTACCCGGCAATATCTGGAAGTTTCCTTCTTCAATTGCGACTAAGTATCGTTTTTGAATCTTAGTTGTTTCCTGCACACTATCAAGGGATAAATTTTTTGCTTCACGTGCTTCTTTTAATTTTATTCCAATTTCCATAAGTAACACCATCCAATTCAAAAGTCGAACATAGAAAAGCCACTTTCATTAACTGTGTTATCTTTTTCTATAGATTCATATGTAATTTCTTCGTCTTCACTGCTGCGTAGCTCGATAATGTAGTCAAAGTCTTCCAGTTCATACTCAGTGGATTCCACAAATTTATCAGGATGCTCCACCACCTTAATAGACGGCAGTGCCATGATCTCTCTAATTAATTGCCAATGCTTCTCATTAGCACGACGTGTTGATACAATTCCATCAATAATATAAATATTATCACTATTATATTCATCTTTAATTAGTTGGCTACGGATTGTTTGCTTTAACAATGTACTAGACATAAATAACCAACGTTTGTTTGCACAGACACTTGCTGCAACGATTGATTCGGTTTTTCCAACCCGCGGCATTCCACGAATCCCAATTAGTTTATGGCCTTCTTTTTTATACAATTCCGCCATGAAATCAACTAATATTCCTAGTTCATCACGAACGAATCTAAATGTCTTTTTGTCATCTACATCACTTTGTATATAACGACCATGTCTAACAGCTAATTTATCTCTCAACTTTGGCTTGCGCAATTTTGTGATTTTAATGGTATCGGTTGTTTCCAAAATAGATTTTAACCGATTAATCTGTTCATCTTTCTCAGATAATAAAAGCATGCCTCGTCTTGAATTTTCTACTCCATTAATTGATATAATATTAATGGAAAGCATTCCTAATAAAGAAGAGATATCACCTAATAAACCAGGACGGTTATATTGAATTTCATATTCAAGGTACCATTCTGTTTTTTCCATAATTCGCTCCTTTTTGTTACATGCTAATTTTATGTTACCTAATTCATCTTGTAATTGCAATGTATCTATAACTATAATAAATGATTTTTCGTCAAGTGAAAAGAAGAATATCGATAAAAAGCACTTTATTTATTGATTTAGCCCTTAAAAAAGAAAAAGAAGCTGAATTATACTTCAGCTT
>NZ_JBMERP010000135.1:0-5077 GCF_049310925.1 Virgibacillus sp. DJP39
TGTGCTAGCCCCCTCAAAATATCGTTCTACGATCTCTTTTTTAGTGTGATAGGAATGTTGATTTTTCTTAGATACCACTGCCTCATCCGTCCTTTCGTATTTTCCTATAACTAGGGTAACAGACTGCGCGGTTTTAGAGAATGTCTACTCTATAGGTACCTTAACACCGTGGTGCTCGATTTTGGCCTGATGGCGCTCGGTTTTCAACAATCGGTGTTCGATTGCTGACTAACCCACCTACCACCTTCAAATAAAAAACATAATTTTACCAAATGCCAACCACATTACCCCATTTCCGGGTTACCAACCTGCCTTTTAATTAACCTATTTCTGTTTAACCTATCCTTATTTAACCCATCTCTTGTTTTGATAGTTTAGGTTTGCCGCTTTTAATATGCGGGTGGCAGCATTTCTGGATTGCAGGCCAAGAAACTGCCTGCATTCCTGATTTGTTATCCAGGGTTTTACTAGTAAAAGATAATCTTGTAGTGTTTTCTTATGGGCGTCCTTTGATGTATGGTCACAATAACCGCAATTCCATCTACTATATTTTCGCCCCATACCAAGCTTTCCACAGCTTGGACACTGCACGCCACCAAGAATGTTGGTTGGTAGAATACCATATTCGTCATGGAGATCGAAATCAAATATCTGACACTCTTTCAAAATCTTTGCGCCAATTTTTCGATGCGGATGCTTTATCCCTTTTTCCAATCCATTTTCAATTTTGGTTATTTGGTGGGGAATTAGTTCACCATGCATGATTGTTTTTGTGATGTTAAAATCTTCGGGGATAATTTTTAGAATAGTAGTCTGGTCAGCTATTGCCACAAGTGGAAAGATTGGAATATCTACTATTTTATGGTGTGCTAGCCAATCAGTTAACTGAAGCTTATTTGTGGTGGCCTGGATGAATGGATTGCGGAAACTCTCTTCTATGCCGTTATGGGTACGGAGAAATTGATTTGCATTGAAGTTTAACAAAAGCGTTCCGGATAAATCTTTAATTTCGATGATATACATACTGTGCGGACTAATAATTAGGGAATCAATTTGAAAAGATGACCGTTTGTTGTGGAGATAAACATCGTGGAGGATTGTGAAGTCATCTTTCAGAAATGCTGTATAGCGATCTACTTTTAGTTCACCATTGTACCCTTTTTCCCTATATGCAAGATCCTTTTCCAGGCGATTGCTTTGGGGCATCGACAGTCTTGGTATGACAGCTTCTAACTTGGTGATTTCAGTGGGGGTTGTGCGTTGTTTAATTATCATATTCTTCTCCTCAAAATGGTAGTTTATTGTAGCGTAAAAAAGCGACCTCCTTTATGATTATTTGAAAATTATATCGTAATTTGAGTTAAATTGGCTGGAGTTTTTTTACATAAGAAAAACATAGGAGGTTTAGCTGAGGTTTCAACTTTGCAATGTTAAAAATAAATACTTACCTACTGGGAACCTTCTAAAGGCAAGATAGTATGAAGTAACTTGATGCATTTTTCTACTACTTCTAATGGTGCTTGTCCGATGATTTTTAAATTTCTTGATTTCCAGTCCATGCTTTTAATTTGATCTGTGAGGATAACCCCTTCAATTATCAATCCCTCTGGTAACTTAACCTCGAACGGATAGCCTTTGACCTTACTCGTTACAGGGCAGACTAGTGCAAATTTAGTTGCTTGATTAAAAGACTGGTCAGAAAGAACAATTGCAGGACGATGCCCTGATTGTGGATTAAAATTAAGATATACTAGGTCACCTTTACCAGGAATTTGCATTACAATAACTCATTCCCTTCTGAACCACCAAAATCAATTTCATCATGGCGATTATCCTCCGTTATTTGAGCCAGCAACTCTTCTAATGTTGGATCCTTTATCACAGGTTTTAACAAAATGCCTCTCTCTTCAACACATAACTCAAGCTCCGAACCATTAACAACACCAAATCTCTCTGCTACTTTTTGTGGAATACGAACACCAAGACTGTTACCCCACTTTTGAACTTTGGTGGTCATAGAAAACACTCCTTTATTATTGTTTATACTCATTATATCACCCCAACTTTAAATTGTATATACTTAGTGTATACATAGAGTTGTTAAATGATACATATTTTATCAAACCAGGAGGCTACATTTATTTAAGCTAAAAAAGCGCCACCGAATCTGATGACGATAAAATACAGATTAATGAGTTCCGGTTGTTTAAGGGCATTGGTGCGGATGTTAGTCAGGATAGCATGTTCAACATTCGTTATTTTCGAGCATCACCCTGGCGAAATCGAGCACCAAACTTGAGGCGCTCGATAATTTGTGGTAGGTGCTCGATTCCTGGCCGCAGTGCTCGATATCTGATGATCGGTGCTCGATTTCCCTCTACGCCAGCACACCTGCCATAGAAAGTAGTTGACTACCATAAGGCAACTACTTTTTTGTGTTAACCCCCATCATAAGGAACAAATTTACATAGCATTTACCTCAAATTAACACTACATTAATATGTTTGATTTATACTGATGGTGTGATAAACAATAGTTAAAATTTTTGGATAAAATAAAAAAGATTGGTGTGATTGGATGATATTAAATTTTGCACACAGGGGATCTTTAACAGAGGCACCAGAGAATACACTGCCAGCAATGGAAATGGCTATCAAACATAAAGCTAAAGCGGTCGAGTTAGATGTTCAACTTACAAAAGACAACCATTTGATAGTAATACACGATCAAAACTTATCAGCCTATACCAATCAAGCAAAAGGGTTGATTAAGGATTACACACTTGATGCAATTAAGAAAATAGACATTGGTTCTACCTTTTCAACAGAATACAAAGGCGTTACTTTTGCTACACTGGATGAAATTTTGGAGTTGATACCACAAGGTGTTATTATAAATATTGAAATTAAAAATAGTCCAACTGCATATTCTGGGATTGAACAATTACTGGTTTCATGCCTGCAACAACATAATCGTCTAGAAAATGTTTTGATTTCTTCATTTGACTATTCAGCACTTGAAAAAGTTCAAAAAGCAGCTCCCAATCTTAAACTAGGACTGCTAATAAATAGACGAATCCGTAAAGCATGGCGATTCATCAGAAGTTCTGGCTTATCTATTTCCAGCATTCATCCAAATGCCAGGTACACAAATAGAAAACTAATCGAGGAATCTCATAGACTCGGATATAAAGTGTACCCATATACTGTAAATAGTCTTGAATCATATAACCACCTGCTCAAATTAGGAGTTGATGGCGTCTTTTCAAATAACCCTGCAATATTTTCACAGCACCTTGCTGAGATTTGCTAATAGTCAATTTATGTCCTATATGAATAAGAACATTACGCGTATGAAAGAAGTAGTTTCTGTTCCTTTTATCTGGACCTTACTTCCTTTAAGTTCGCTTATTTTTTTTGATAATTATAAGACTTTTGTTTTCGGTGAAACTTCAGAAGTTTTTATTTCGTCTATTTTAAAAGGAGGGATAATTTGTTTAAAAAAATACTGCTTGTTTTAATAACTGCTTTGATTCTTGGGGCTTGTAATCAAAAAGATGCGGAACCAACCACTGCTATTACTTTAGAAGAAGTAATAACTTCCATAAGTGACCAGGGATTAACATTAGAGGAAGTTGACTTGCCAGAAAATAACGCGTTTATCCAGGATTTAAATGGGGTTTCACCAACTTTTTATTCATTAAAAGGCACACCATTATCCATTTATATCTTTCAAACAGTCAATGATCGAAAGGAAGGAATTGAAGAGTTCGAAAAATCCACTGAAACAGGTGAGTTGGAACGATTTAATACCTTCACTATTAAGAACGTACTGATCTTTTATGTTGAAGGTGAAAAAGTGACAAATAAGAAATTAACCTCTGCAGTTAGTGAGCTAAATTAAACACAGATTTGATTGGTCCTCTGGTTAAATTTCAAACTCGTTTAAATATCTCATTGATGAATAGAAAAGCATTGGTAGCATGTTTTTTATCCGTGGGTGCTCCAGGGAGTAATAATCAATAAAAATAAGTTTGAAAACTTGGCTTATCGCCAAGCCTTAATGGCGAAAACCTTAGTTGCACTTATGCAGTAAGGAAAGTTTCTATACTTTCCTTACTGCATACAAAAAATCGTCACTAAATATTATTTAATGACGATTTAAGTTAGTCAAAAAGCTGTGTTAATTTATTTCATTTATTTCTTTACTAACTGTCTCAATTCCTCTAACAACTGCTAGATAGCGCATATGATCTGTGTTTTCCTTTGCCTTTTGAAGAAAACTGACATAAAGAGATATTGCATGTTCAAACTCTGAATTATCAATATCCAGAGATGTTAACGTAGTTATTTTTACTTCAATATCCTTTTCAATTGCAGTCCATTGTTCAGAAGTTGGATAATGGTGCGCTTCAATCCCTCTAATGGAGTCACTGGACATTTTACTGAACGCAGAACGGATTTCTTCAGCATTAATGTGGCTATTCACGTATCGGTCAATTTCATCTAAATCATACGTCCAATGAACAGGGTATTTTCCTTCAACATAATCATCACCAGATAAAGTGACTATGTGTATAGTTTTTACAGGGGTCATTTTGAATTCATCATTTAATGCTCTAGCTGTCATAACAGAAAACTCAGCACGAGTGATGTCGCTTTCTGGATTAAAGTCTCCATTTCCTTCACCAACACTGATACCTTTTGCTGCTATTCTATTAATATAGCTTTTTGCCCAACTGTTTGAAATGTCGTAAAAGTAATTATCACTTACTTCTTCCAATTCAAAAGCAACTGAAACAATTTTTGCCATTTCTTCTCTCGTTAATGTACCATCAGGGTCAAACTTCCCATTCGGATAGCCATTGATATATCCAGCTTTTGCTGCAGCCTGCACTGCTCCGTAGTAGTATGCAGATTCAACTACATCTGGAAAAAGTGGACTTTCAGGTACATTTTCGGTATCAAGATTTTTCGCTCTTGCCAATATTAAAGCAGCGTCTGCACGTTTGATTTTAGCAGACACCCCAAAAGAGTCACTCGTTTGGCCTTTCACTATTTCATGTTCATACAAATAT
>NZ_JBMERP010000136.1:0-4948 GCF_049310925.1 Virgibacillus sp. DJP39
AAATCTCGTAATTCTGTCCGGTTTGGGCACCGTATACGCTTTTTGTAAAACCTAGTGCAACACGGTTAGCTGGAACGGGATTGAATCCTTGGAAATATCCCTGAAGTCTTTCCCATGATTCCTGGACGGCATTTGGACTGACGCTATTAATTCGAATACCTCTTGGCATCTCAATAGCAGCTGATTTTACGAATGCTTTAACACCGCCGTTTGCCATTGCTGCAGACGCCCCTTGCAAGATGGGATCATCCATCATAATTCCAGTAGTTAAAGTAAAGCTTCCGTTATCATTCACATAGTCCATGCCTAAAAGTACCAAATTAATTTGTCCCTTTAGTTTACTCAGGATTCCTTTTTCATTTTTCTCTGGTGTTAGTTCTGTGAGTGGACTGAAAGCTGCGCCACCTGCAGCGTTTACAACTGCATCTACTTTTCCAACTTGTTCATACATGTTTTTTATACTATCCGGAGACATGATATCCACTGATACGTCACTGCCATTTCTGCCTGCGCGTACAATTTCATGGTCACGTTCTAAAATTTTTGTGACTTCTTTTCCGATTGTGCCACTCGCACCGACTACAAGTATTTTCATTTTAACAACCTCTCTCCTGCATAATATTACCCTACATTCTCATTTAAACAGCTCGTTATAATAGACTGGAGTTTTACAACGTTCTCTTTTTATCTCTGTAATAAATCTATGTATATTTACAGCAACTATGTATAAAAGATCAATAATAGGTAGGAATACGTTATAACTTTTGCCCATAATACTTATCCAATGAAAATCCTCGACCAAGTATCTCTGAAGCATTAATAAACACCACAAATGATGTCGGTTCCTCTTTTTGAAGAAGCTTTTTAAGAAGGACTGCCTCAGATTGTTCAGTGACACAAAGCAGCATTGTTTTATTTTCCTTCGAATATCCTCCTACAGTACGGATCTTAGTTAAGCTTCGATCAATTTGGTTATTAATAAGTGTCTGTATTTTTTCTTCTTTTTCAGTAATGATCAGAATAAGCTTGGTTGATGATGTGCGCAGCTGTACCCTGTCTATTACTTTACTCGTTATGTAAATACACATTAATGCAAATAAAGTGAGTTCCAAATTAAATACGATAATGGAGGAGACCACGACTATTCCATCCACAACCAGTTGGGAATAACCACTTGATAAACCAGTGAATTTCTTAACCAATTGTGCTATTGCAGCGGTTCCGCCAGTCGATCCATTTCCTTTGTACACCGTTCCAAGTCCAATACCAAGTACGATTCCGCCATATAAAGCGCCGAGCAAGGGGTTTGTAATCGTATATGGAATATCACTGCTAATCCATATAATTAAAGGAACCCAGAAAGTTCCTACTAACGTTTTTCCTCCAAAGTCTTTACCTAAGATTAACCACCCGATGAAGAAAACAGGAATATTGATTAGAAATTGCGTATATGCAGGGCTTAGCTCGTATAATTCAAACAGGATTGTACTAATCCCGGATATTCCCCCTGCAGCAAGCTTTGATGGTAACAAAAACATGTTATAGGAGAGTGCCACAAGTGTAGCTCCTGCAATTACTAGCATGTACTCTTTGAGAACCTGGTTTAAGTTTGAATGATTATTCATTGCTGTATTTGTTCCTTTCCTTTTACAACCTTTGTAAGCTTAATTAAGTGTAAATTTGTTTAAGGAGCCTGTCAATTATCCCGGAAATCAATACTTAGCAGTTTTGTTTTTATATATTTTTACTAAATAAAAAAACATTAGCAACCTACAACTTTGCAGGGCTAATGTTTTGGATAACTTTTGTTTATGAAGGAAGACTATGCAGGTTGTAATAGTAGGATTGAAAGTGGTATAATTTAAATTATTGGCTTTATGTAATCATAAGTATAGACTACTCTAGTATAATTGTAACAGAGGTATTATTTAAAGTCAATTAATAATTGAGAAGTAACGGAAATGAGGTTGATTCAATGAATCAGGAAGCTAAAGAACGAGCTACTGAACAAAGTCGTTTGGATTATATTCTACATTTAATTAAAGTGAAAGAGCGGATCGTGTCTCAGAAAGCACAAGACGTCAAAAATAGTGTTATTAACCTAAGAAAAAACTTTTGGGAAGATGTAACGGTTAACGTGGATGAACCTGACGATATAATAGAAACGCAGGCAAGTATAAGGCAACAAGCGGAGTTATTATCACAAAAGGAAAGAGGGCATGGTAAGTTTTCCGAGCAATTAAAAACATTTAAGAGACTCACTAACTCGCCCTATTTTGGAAGAATTAATTTCATAGAAGAAAAAGAAAATATAGAAGAGCCTATTTATATAGGTATAGCATCATTAATGGATAAAAACGGTGAAGATTTTCTGGTTTATGATTGGCGGGCACCTATTTCCAGCATGTATTACGACTTCAGCCCTGGAAAAGCAACCTATGAGACTGTAGTTGGAACAATTACAGGTGAAATCACCTTGAAGAGACAGTTCATTATTAAAAATGGTTGTTTAAATGGAATGTTTGACACCGGTGTAACAATAGGTGACGAACTCTTGCAACAAGCACTTGGAAATAATGCGAGTACCACGATGAAAAGTATTGTAGCTACCATTCAAAAAGAACAAAACAAAATTATTAGAAATGAAACGAGTAAGTACTTGATTGTACAGGGTGTGGCTGGGAGTGGAAAAACCTCTGCTGCATTGCAGCGTATTGCATACTTAATGTATCGAAACCGTGAAACATTAAGTGGAGACAATATGGTATTATTTTCACCAAATCCACTGTTCTCGAGTTATGTAGCGAATGTTCTACCTGAGCTCGGCGAAGAAAATATGAAACAAAAAACGTTTCAGGAATACCTGGAGAGCAAAGTTAACTCTCACATAACTATTGAATCACCATTCAAACAAATTGAATACACTTTAACTGGTGAAAGTGACCCGCACTATCATGTCAAAATGAAAGGTATCCATTTTAAATCGAGTATAGGATTCAAGGAGATTATTGATCATTTCATTACCCATTTAGGTACGCAGGAATTACTATTTAAAAATATTAATTTTCGTAAGCGTATTTTAATTTCTAAAGAAGAAATCAGCAGCTATTTTTATTCCTTAGATCATGCCATCTCTATACCAAACCGTATGGAACTTCTTTCTCAGTGGTTGCAAAGAGAACTAAGCATCCTTCAACGAGCAGAGGAAGAAAAGGACTGGGTGTTAGATGAAATCGAACTTTTGGATAAAGAAGACTACCTGGTAGCACATCAATACGTACAAGCAGATGATGACGAGGAGGAAGAGTCATTTATAAAGGAAGAAATATTTTTAAAGAAACAGGTTGTTAAAAAAAGATTTTCCTCGGTAAAAAAACAAGTTAAACAATTGAAGTTTGTTAATATTCTTGCGACATACCGTGAGTTATTTAATGGTTGGGAAACAGAAAACACACCTTTAGAATGGGATGAGATAAGTCGTCAGACATTCGCTGACCTATCAAGGAAATATTTATCATGGGAGGATGCAACTCCATTTGTTTATTTCCAGGGAAAATTGATAGGCGACACCACTGATCGGTCTATCCGTCATCTAATTATTGATGAGGCACAGGATTACTCCGCTTTCCAGTATGCTTATATACAGGGGGTTTTTCCTTATACAAAGATGACCTTGCTTGGTGATTTAAACCAGGGAATTTACGAACAGGCAACGCAGGAATACACGTTTTTACCAATGGTCAGTGAAGGTGGATATGAAAGTATTGGTTTAACCAAGAGTTATCGGTCAACGAAGCAAATTGTTGAGTTTACAAGGAGTTTTGCTGCGGGTGGAGAATTAATTCAACCATTTAATCGAGAGGGGAGCATACCGTCTGTTATAAAAGCTAGTACAATTGCGAATAGGAACAAGAAGCTAATTCTTGCTGTGAAAAAATTAGCTGAAGATGGACATGAAACAATTGCTATTATATGTAAAACGGTTAAGGAGTGTAACGATGTTTTTCATATGATAGGTGGGGAACTTGATATTACCAAGATTGATGAGGATACACATTCTTTCAAGAAAGGTATAGTAATTCTGCCTGTTTACTGGGCGAAGGGAATTGAATTTGATGCTGTCATTATTCCTGATGCGTCAGAACAACAATATGAGAAAGAATCTGAGAGAAACCTATTCTACACAGCTTGCACACGAGCAATGCATGATCTTACCATGTTAACTGTTGACGAACCATCAAGGTTTATCAAGGAGTCATCAGCCACAAAATATAAAACTGTTCCGAAGTAAAATCAGGTGTTGCTTGCAAAATAGTTTTTTGTTAACAAAAAAAGAGGATTTTCACTTCTAATAACGAATTAATTATGATAGATATTAATTTTAAGAGGTGTTGACATGAATCCAATAATAAATCAAATAGGAACCGTTTTTATACCAGTACAAAATATTCAACAAGCACGGGATTGGTATTGTGATATTCTCGGACTTCCTATCACAGAAGAAATATTGTTTGATCACCTGTATGTTTTACCGATGCAAGGAACTGGTATTGTGCTTGATAGCAAGATTTTTCAAAAAGAAAGAATCTATCAATACCCCGCTTTTCATTTTAATACAGCTGATATTAAGAAAGCTTATCAATTTATTAAGAATAAGGACGTACAGCTAGTCACAGATATTGAACATGATCAATGGTTTACTTTTAAGGACCCGGATGGAAACGTATTGATGATTTGCGAGGTTTAAGATCAGTTGTAAGGTGAATGAATTGCCTAAGACCGACGTAGGAAAAATTGATAAAAAGGCTATCATAAACAAATATCGCGTGGTCACCTAGGTGATACGCGGTTTTTGTATTTTTTCTGGTAACAAGCACGTCTGTTGAAAAGTATAGAAAATGTTTTAATAACCAACAATTAAAGATATGCAGCGACAGTTTGAAATGAA
>NZ_JBMERP010000137.1:0-4929 GCF_049310925.1 Virgibacillus sp. DJP39
TAAGTTACTATACAACTATAGCAATGGGTTGTTAAAAGGAGGAGAACAATATGACAGTTATTAAATGGAAAGATAACGAAAATGTTGATGCTAAGTTAGATGAAAGTGGGGAGAACAGATATTTATTAACATGTACCTGGGAGCGAAATAAACCGAGTGTAACATTTATTATGCTCAACCCTTCAGTGAGGCTGGTGGAAGCAGCAGATAGAACGTTAAGAAGGTGTATTAATTTTTCCAAGAGTTGGGGATATGGTTCTATGCAAATAGTAAACTTATTTTCACAGGTAGCAACAGATCCTTCTGATTTACGTACTCCAACAGCCGAAGAGTTAAGAAAAAATGATAATCAAATTAAAAAGTAATAGTAGATACCGATTGTGTTGTCTTTGGCTGGGGTGAATTGAAGCGAAGTCAGGTAGATAGAGCAAATGAAGTTATTGGTCTCGTTCCCAATGAAAAACAATTTTGTATCAAGAAGACGAAGAATAGTAAATTCCCAAGACATCCTTTATTTCTGTCTGGAGATTTAAAGCCAACTTCATGGTTGTAGTTACTGTACACTTTATTTTTTTGGTGAATGAAATTTCTTGGAGGTGAAGACATGGGATGGTTGATTACAGTTGTGGTTGCCGTTATGTACTTTTATTTCAACGTAAACAAAAGTGATGAGGAAGATGACTATATTCCGCGATATTCGGGCTGGTGGGAGGACAAAGGTACTTTAAAAAATGAAATCTGGCAATATAATGAACCTGAATATGATACTAGATATGTTCAACTAATCGAGAATTAATATGAGATGGTTATCCATATAGGCAGACAATTAAACGAGAAAGCTTTTGATGTATTTGAATGCGTGAGCCAACAGGATGTTGATAATACTGTAACGATGCTTCTTGCGGGTTATCCTAAATCCATTGTTAAATTTGATTCTGAGCCAATTTATATTAACATAAAATACAATGGTTCTTATATTAATATTGTAACTGATGAAAAACAAGATGACGATGCTTTTGAAGTTATTAAGTGTATGGATGGGAAAGAGTGTAGAGATGTTATTAAGAAGGTAGAAAGGCACTACAAAAATTATACAACTGTTTTTAAATAAGAATTATATTTCTGGTTTTTTCAAAGAGAACCAGTGACTGTATTAGAAATGCAGTCACTGGTTCTCTTGAATTAAAATTGTGTGCTCTATTAACTTCTTATATTGCTCTGAGACTGTATTAGTTTATCGTTTGTTAGTCGAGGCAAATGCTTTCCAATAATATTTATTCGGGCAAAGCCTTCAAATGTAAAGAAATAAATATGAGCTTCGAAATCCCATTTTGTTTTCTGTACCTCAACAATTTCTACTCCTTCACAAGGGACTTCAACTGTCATGCCACGTTCATCTGAGACACGGATTCTTATTTCTTCTGCATCTCTTTTCTTTCTAACAGATACTTTTAAATGAGGACCTTTCATGACAATCCGGTCTTCCCAGGCTCCATAGTTTGTAATGATCGAGACACGCTTAGGTATGACCTTCTTACAGATGTGCAGGAATTTCATCATAGTGTTATCTAGTTCATAATCCATGTAACCACTCCTTTTCAATATTAATTGCATTACACCAATTATGCACTTTCAAAAGGAAGGACCATTGTGTTTTTGCACAATGGTCAATGGTGGTATGTATGATAAAATTTTTCTGTCTCGCTTTTCATTCGTTCTACAAGCTTTTGAGGATAAAGTACTTTCGCATCGCTTCCCCATGTAAGTAGCCACCTAACAAGACCATCTGCAAAAATAGCTTTTGTAAATAGTTTAAAACGTCCGTTATCCATCGGACGAATATCCGCTCCTGGTCCAAAACGATCGATGACTACATTGATCAGATGATTATCGAATTCTATTTCAATCGAGATTTCCTCACCTGAGTACATATGGAAAAGTTTCTTTAAATAAGCATTCATGTCAAAGGTGGTTTCTCTTACAAACCTATTATCTGTCATCGAAAGGCTTCTCATTCGATCAACACGGAAGTGTCGCTTCTCTTCTCGTTCGATCTCTTGAACTATTAAATAATAGAAGTCCTGACTCCATACAAGGCCATAAGGCTTCATTGTATAAGTGGCACCTTCTCTATTTAATTCAAAATTTTTTTCTGTTGTAAACTTACCATATTGAAACTCAATAATCTTTGAATGATGAATTGCCTCATGCAACACATGAACGGTGTCCCCAACATCTTTTAATGCTATACCTGGCTCATCCGCGATATACAGCTGATTGTCCATCTCTTCAGTTATATGATGTCCCGTAAACCGTTTAAGCTGATCAAGTAAACGGATCGTCTCTTTATGCGGGATGAACCTTGCTGCTACCACTGCATCCAAAAGCAATCTAAGTTCGTGCAGTTTCAAACCAATTCCATCATACCAGTATTTGTTTTCCAAACCATTCTGTTGTTGATAAATACAGATTCGTAACAAATCAGAACTAGACAAAGCTACCAAATCATTTCGTAGCGTTGCCTGATTAATATCTGACTCAATTGGAAAATGGTCAATAATTTCGTTTAAACTTATCATGTGCTCATCATCTGAATGTTTTTGCATAATCTCAATTAATGTTAAAAGCCTGTCACGTGAATTCAATTTGTTTGATGTCATTAACATCCTCCTCGGCTAGCTTTTCGGATATATTCTCGAGCCACTTTATGCATTTTTCTTTTATCATAGGATAAGGATGGTAGTAAAATGGGTGTTCAACATGCGGGAGACCATGGACTCCAATCTCGGTCAGGTAGGTAAGTGCATGACATGCTCTATTTTTTATCAATGGATTTATACCCCAGCCTGCAATTAATTTTGTCTCTTTGGATAATAGTGAATGGATGTTCTCCTTTCGATCAAGAGAAAAAATACTGTGAGTTTCATTCTGATGCGATTCAAAGTTGTCCAGGCTAGCTTTAAAGTCTTTTACGCTTCCAGCACGTAAGTCTGATAGATTTATAATATAGACCATATTCCATTGCATACGATCCATAAGCCGCATAATCTGATATTGTGTCGGATCTGTTTCTGCCTGTACTAAAGGGATCCTGTCTAATTGGTTATTAAAAGTTGGAAGTTGATAATCACTATCTGCTGGTCTACAAGATCCTGGATTTAACAAAACAAATAATGCATCTGCTTCAACGGTTGTAACTCCCTTACGACTAACCTTAGCTAAACCACGACATATATAACTTAACCCTGACAAATCTAATTGATAAAATGCGCCTTCAGTGTAAAATCTTTTTCTCAATTCAAGTGCTGGTGTAAAAGACATTTACATTTCCCCTTTCAAATAAAACAATAATCATGATTTAACCTTTTAATCTAATTATATTATATTTTCAGAAAGTTACAAGTTACCTAATGCATAATGCACTAACGATTTTAAGACATTATGTTGAAATCTGTGCCTGTCACCTAAAATTAGAATAGTTTCGGGTGACAGGCACCACTATGCAAAAATACTGCGAAGCGAAAACGTTCTGTGTCCACTACCAATTCCATCTATATTTGATTTTGGTAGCTGTATTTCGACAAAAAAGGTAATTGGTGCTGTCATGCTCGCAGCGTAAACCCCAACCATATTCCTGTTCCTGTCACAAAGGAACTCAGAGAAGGAGGTGTATCAGCATTTTGATCGACAATTACAATACGGAATCCTATATCGTCGAAATAGTAAAGGAATTAACAAAAAATTTAAAGAGGTGGAATCGAAACTCATAGACTACGAACGTAACCTGGGAAAACATACAAAAGAGAATTGATTCAAGGGAGAGAAAAGCTCGGTGCTGGGGTTATAACTCCTCAATCGAGCTGTTTTTTTTAGGTGCTAGGTGAGATTGGGATGAACTAGTTTTTTACCATAAATTGGATGAAAGGAGGGTTTTAGCGATTCCATGGTGAATAGTTATAGAAATGGAATGGATTGTGGGGTGGATGTATTGCGATTTTATTAAGTGTCATGCGTCAAAAAGTGTTTAATAGGACAGTCATGACAAAGTGGATGCCATTTTGTCTGTTTTAAAAATTACTAAAAAGAGGTGTGTTATGTGAATAGAACATTATCGGTATTTATGAGTTTAATGCTTATCCTGTCATTATTTTACCCTGCAGGGGCATTGGCAGAAGGAAACAAAAAAGGCCATAATAGTCAGGGTATAGGGAAAGATTACGATGATATTAAAGTTGCGGGAAAATGGCAGTATAACGACGAAAACAGAGAGTTTTCATGGGAATTGGATTGGAACGAGATTGTTTTTGCAAAACAATACAAAGTGTATAGGAAATTAAATGACGGGAATTTTAAGTTGATTGCTTCCATAAACAATAGGGACAAAGTAACTCGCTATATTGATAATGATTTTGAATTTGGAGAGTTGTATAGTTACAAGGTCAACTACATACACGGGAACAGGGAGATTGAATTATCCAATGTGGTTGAAATAGGAAATGAGTTGGATTCAGATCAAGATAACCTGGAGGATGTTCGAGAATTAATGGCTGGAACTGACCCTTATAGCCTGGATACTGATTCAGATGGCTTGACGGACGGTTTTGAGCTTTTGATTCTAGGGACAATTCCTCTCATAGCAGATACGGATGATGATGGAGTAAGGGACGCAGATGAAGATGGGGATAAAGATGGTTTAAAGAATAAAAAAGAGCAGGCAATCAATACTGATCCAACAAAATTGGATACGGATAGTGATGGATTGAATGATGGTGAAGAAAGTTCAATGAACACTAGTCCAGTAAAATATGACTCTGATAACGACAACTTAAGTGATGGTGAAGAAGGGCCGCTTGGATTTGATCCAACTAAAATTGATACCGATAATGATGGGATTAATGATGGTGATGAAACGGTTGCCTATAAAACAAC
>NZ_JBMERP010000138.1:0-4873 GCF_049310925.1 Virgibacillus sp. DJP39
TCATGTTCATACAAATATAATATTTCATCTTTGGCCCATGGAACTTCATCTAAATCTGAAAATACGGGTGAAGCACTCACATTTCCTGATACAAAAAACATGAAAGCTGTAATGAAAGGCAATGTAAAGCTTAAATTCTTTTTGAAATTCTTTTTCATATGAAAGTCCTCCTTATAATTTTCCAGTGTCGTTTTTCTGTAGTGATTTTAAAAACTAAAATTCTACTACCAGGTTAATGTCTAATAACCTCACTCTAGTACTCTTGCAAGCATAGCACAAAACTCAGCTCTAGTAATGTCGTTTTTCGGTCTAAATGTACCATCGGAATAACCAGTGGTAATTTCGTTTGCAACCAGCTTTTCAACGTAAGAGTAAGACCATGATTCACTATTTAAATCGGAAAAAGTCATACTACTACTACCACTAAGTTTGTACGCTCTGACAAGGATTACAGCCATCTCTTCTCTACTTAAATAAGCATTAGGTATAAAATCACCGTCATTATAACCTGTTATTATACCTGCTTTTGAAGCAGCACCAATATATCCAGATGCCCAATGACTTTCAGAAACGTCTGGAAAATCGCTTCCTTCCAATGGTAAATCCATCTCTTTAACGATCATTGATGCAGATTCGGAACGTTTTATACTTTCATTTGGATGGAAAGAGTTATCGGGATACCCATTAATGATTTGCTTTTCTGCCAGAAAGCTTATATCATTTTCAGCCCAATGATCGACTGTGTCCGAAAACGGCTTGCCTATGTTACTTGTATTTGTATACGTAAATGTACTAACATCACTCTTTATGTTTCCGTGAACAGCAATTGCCTTTAATACAGTTGTATTACTGATTACGATTGGTTCATCATATAAAAAACCGTTCTCTAAGCTTGGTGTAGAACCATCAAGTGTATAAAAGATTTTAGCATCCAGTAAATCACTCGTAACGTTTAACTGGAACTGTTCAGTGAATTCTCCTGATGGAACGCTCGCCTCTGGTGCGGCAACAACTAATTTTTCAATTAAATAATCATATGTTATGACTTTACTAGTAAAACCATCCTGTACTGCAATTACCTTTAACGTACTGTCACTATCAATTGTAATGGGTCCTGTATAGTTAACTCCATTGGTCAAATCTGGATTTGTTCCATCTAATGTATATCTTATCAATGTACCACTTTGACTGCTTAGCTCAACATCAATAGAACCAGTGTAAGTACCGCTATCAATGGAAGATAGTGGGACGGGGATTTCACCAACCACATCTCCAATATAACTAATGTCAAATACGTAAGGGTTGTAATCAGAGTAACCTTGAAGATTGGTAATTAGGGCATAATATTTACCTGCTTTAATATTCACGAATTTTTCAAAAGAATACTTAAGCTCCCAGTCACTATCCCAGGTCAATTCCGCTTCATTAATAACGTTGCCATTTGCATCTAATAAAATGGCAACTGGATCACTATAATAAGCATCACTATTTGTTGCAGTAGTTACAATAATATCCCCACTATAAGGCAGCTTAACTTCGAACAAATCGTAGTCTTCATATGTTTGAAAATGACCTCCACCAATTGCTTCGAATGGCAGAATAGTGGCAGTGTCCATTGAATCATTTGGTTCTTTTTCCTCAACTATATTAGAGTCGTCCATGGAATTGGTTTCAATCGAAACTTCCAGGCTATGTGATTGATCTGACCAGTGATCATAGTAATCATATACTGCCAAATAATAAGTTCCTGGCTCTGTTTCAAATTGAAGTTGCTCGCTTTCACCCAACCCTCCTTCGTCTATTACTTTTTGGTCCACTACGGTATTCCCATTATATTTAAACAGTCCACCAACTAAATCGAGATGATTTGGTATATTTGACAAGTCTATCCTTACGTCTGCACTTTGCAAAACTTCAAATGAGTACCAATCAACATCCATTGGTAAGTCCACTTTCCCATTCACTAACTGATCGTTAATCAGAGTCTCTGCACCACTTTTTACATCTGAGGCATCATTTTGTAATAATGGCAGATCCGTTGTCAGAGCCCCGAGAGCGTTCACTCGACCGTACCCGCTATACATGTTCCACTTTGCACTACCAAAATTATCTGCTCCATTCTGCAAAGCCCATTCAATCTCGGCAGGACTCCACTCAGGATGTTGTGCTTTCACCATGCCTGCCAACGCGCTTACGATTGGTGCGGAAAAGGATGTTCCACTACTGCTCCCATAACCACCAAGGAAATAAGTGCTGTATATATCTTTTCCAGGTGCAGTAATATCAACAAAACCGCCGTAATTGGAAAAACCTGCTCGCTGGTCATATTTATCTGTAGCTGCAACGCTTATAACACCCTCATACGAAGCTGGATACATATTTGTACTTATGGCATCATTGCCAGCCGCGGCTACTAGAACAATTCCTTGTTTATAGGCATCCCATATAGCGTCTTCAACAATTGAATTGTACTGATAGCTTCCATAACTCATGTTGATTACATCGACACCTTGTTCAATAGCATAATAAATACCTTGTATCGAGTCAGCAACTGAACTTAGTCCGTTTTCATTAGCAATCTTGACTGGAAGAATAGTTGCATTTAAATCAACACCGCTTATCCCAATGCTGTTAGAATTGCTTGCGATAATTCCGGAAACGTGTGTACCATGGCTATTATCATCTGATGCATCAGTGTCGTCATTAACAAAGTCATACCCCGCCAGTACTCTCCCTTGTAAGTCTGGATGATTAGCATTTACACCTGAATCTAACACTGCTATTGTTATATCTGATGATCCTTTGTTTATATCCCACGCTTCTGGCATGTCTATTTTATCAAGGTACCATTGCTCAGCAAATTGTGGATCAGAAGGTATGTAAGACGATTCGATTATGTAATCTGGATTTGCATATACTATACTGGAATCCTCTTTAAGCTGGTTAAGTGTACTAGAATATCCATACTGTTCAGGAACAGTCACTAGATAGATATTATTGCTTTTCAATTGCTCGGAGACACTTTGTATTCGTACATCAAACACTTCGGGATTGAATGTGACTCCTTCTTTTACCTTTAGCAGAATCCCACGATTATTCACATTTGATAGATCAATGCTCTTTTCACTCTGGATCCGGAAATCAGTGTCATTTTTAGTATAGCTTTTTCTGAACTCTTCAAAATAAGCATCGGGATTGACTGACAGCTGACTGGATTGTGAAATTATTAGGTTTTCGCCAAAATATCTATCTTGCATAAGTGGTAATTCTTCTATTAATCTCTTTTTTCGCTCAGCGTAAACAGGCTCATCTAATTTTTCTTTATCTTGAGCGTCAATTTCATTCAGCTTTGTCTGAACAGTTGATTCGTATAATTGATGTCCACTTGCAATACTTAACTGAGGAAGAACAAACAGAAAGATTACTAATATAATAAGACCCTTTTTTATTGTGTTATGATTTATCATGATACACTCTCCAACCCCTGATTTTTTGCACAGGATACTCTACAATTCTATCAAATATTTTAAAAATATTCAAATATTTAAAAAGTTCGTCATAAATAATATCTCTGATTTTTTAAATGTACGAACGAAACTTGTCGTTTTTTATAATTAAATAGGTAACATTTTTCTCATCTAATCGTCTATAATAGTAGTGATGCTTTTGATTGTTAACAAATTTCATCTAAATGTAATATAATTATGATTTACGAATAGAATTATTCATAGTAAAATTAAGGTTATGCTTTTAAAATACTTGTATATAAATCTTTACCGATTATAAAATGTTATTGATGTTAAAGGAGAAAATTTTTTATGTCGAAAGAAAAGACTACCCAAAGCCGTGTGGCAAAAAGGGGTAAGAAAAGGAAATTGCGTAAAAGGGCTTATTTTATATTGATACCAGTATTAGTGCTGTTTTTAGGTTTACTCACCTATGCGGCGTTATTGTATGCAAAAGCAGATTCCGTCTTCACTGATTCTTACAAGGATGATGGCCGTGATAAATCGGATCTTCGTGATGATGTAGTGGACCCAGCAAGTGATAATGTTTCTATATTAATTATTGGTGTGGATCAGAGTAATGTCCGGAACAATGAAGGAAGCGCTCGCTCTGATACATTAATGCTTGCCACTTTAAACGTAGAGGATAAGAGCGTAAAACTAGTAAGTATTCCTCGAGACTCTTTGGTGTATGTTCCAGAAGTCGGTTATGAAACTAAAATCAATCATGCACATGCTTACGGTGGACCGAAAGCAACCATTGAAACCGTAGAAAACTTGCTTGAGATTCCTGTCGATTATTATGTGAAAGTTAATTTTGAAGCATTTATTGATGTCGTAAATGCTGTCAATGGTATTACTGTCGATGTACCATACGAATTATCAGAACAAAATTCAAAAGATAAAGCTGGAGCAATCCACTTACTTCCTGGTGAACAGAAATTGAATGGTGAAGAAGCTCTTGCTCTTGCCAGAACTAGACATTATGATAACGACATTGAACGTGGCAAACGCCAGCAGAAAATCATTAAAGCCGTGATTCAGAAAGCAAGTTCACTTGGGTCGGTATTAAAGTATGACAACATTATTGAAGCTGTCGGAGAAAACATGACAACGAACATGACATTTGATGAAATGAAAAGCTTCATTTCTTACGGTACAGGTAGCGGAAGCTTAGATATTGATACTCGAACCTTAGAAGGTACAGATTACCAGCCTTCAGGTACGTATTATTGGAAATTAAATGAAGAATCACTTCAGGAAACAATAGACCTATTGAAAAACCATTTAGAAATCGATTCAGATACAGCAATGCGTTTCGAAAATGAATCCAGCTCAGATTCTGCTGCTTCAGAATAAAATAAGAC
>NZ_JBMERP010000139.1:0-4842 GCF_049310925.1 Virgibacillus sp. DJP39
TTCATATAAATATATGATATAAATAAGAAGATATTATTTATAGATTATTAGCCGAGGTGTTAGGAATGAAACGGTATTTAACGACCTTGTTTATTATACTTAGTGCTGTCATTCTTATTATAGGCTTACAACTTGATTATCGCTGGAATGGTATCCTGTCATGGGGATTATCATTTATAAGCCTGATTTTCGCAGTTTATTTCACTAAGTATATTCCAAATGAAAAACAACGAAAAGGTCAAAATTAGGAAGCGAACTGATGTTATGCGGAAACTCTTTGCTAAAGGTGTATTGGCTCTAGACCTAGTCTTGCCCCCACCTCTTTCAAATGGTTTAACGATAAAAAGCTGTATTGTGCCAAATTAGGCCAATACAGCTTTTTTTTAATGAATCTATCTGCTTCTGGATTTCTAAAAAACGTGCGCAATTCATTGATGCCTTATTTATTTATTCTGCGGGCAAAGTCAACGAACCTGAATTTATCGGGTCTATGTCTGGATTCCGTGTATTGAAACAAACTGGCGTCATCCAAATAGACAAGACTCTTAATTACAACTACATTAGAATAACCCTCAAGGTCAAGAAGTTTTCTATCCTCATCTGTTGGTTCCTCTACAATTATCTCTTTTTTTGCAAAACTGATTTTTAGATTTAATGTTTCTTCAAGATGTCTGTAAATAGAGTCTATACATATTTCTTTCGTCAGAATTGGGACGTGTTTCTCAATTAAAAAGTCTTTATCCAGGATGACTTTTTCCCCATTAATAGCTCGCGAGCGAACCACCGTCCATACTCTTTCAGACGCTTCTACAAGTAACGTGCTTTGTAGATGGCGTGAGGGAAATACCAGGCTCAGATCATGTACTTCTGTACGCGTTGGCAGGTTCAACTTTTCTGCCAGTTCCTTAAAACTAACAATTCCAGATACAGGAAAGTCAAATTTATTAATGTCTATTATTACAGACCCCTTACCACGTATCTTCTGAATATAACCATCTTGCGCCAATAAATTTAATGCTTTTCGAATGGTCTCTCTTGATGTTGTATACATTTCGGCTAGTTCATTTTCAGAAGGCAGCAAGGACTGCTTCGGCCAGTAATTTTCCTGTATCTTTACCGTTAAATCCTGAAAAATGGTTAGATATTTCTTTTGCATAAACATTCCCCACTATTTGATAGCGTAAACAATGGATTCATATGGCCTTAGAGTTAGCTTTGCCAGGCTAGTTTCCGAATCCTTATAATTTGATAGTAACACAGTCCCAGTTTCATAAGGCAACTCGACTGCTACCTCTTTTTCATAAAAGTTGTTTACAATGCAAAGTGTTTGATCATTATAATTACGTGAATAAGCAAAGACTTGCGGGTGTTCTTCTAACAACAACTGATAATCACCATACGTGATAACATCGTTTTGCTTTCTGAGACCAATCAGTTTTTGGTAATGATAGAAGATTGATCCTTCGTCCTGTAAAGCCTGCTGCGCATTAATTTGTTGATAATTATTCGCAACATCAATCCACGGTGTACCTTTCGTAAACCCTGCATGGTCCTCAGCTGACCATTGCATTGGAGTACGTGCATTGTCTCGTGACTTCTGTTGCAAAATAGCAATAATTGCATCCTCTGACACACCATTATTCTTTAATGATTTGTAGGCATTTAGTGATTCCACGTCACGGTACTCATCAATTTGAGTAAATGCTGGATTTGTCATTCCAATTTCTTCACCCTGATAAATATATGGTGTCCCTTGCATCAAGTGTATCGTAGTTGCCAGCATCTTGGCAGACTCTACTCGATAGTTTTTATCATCACCGAACCTCGATACTGCACGCGGTTGGTCATGGTTGCACCAGAATAATGCGTTCCAGCCTTTACCTTTGTGCATGCCAACCTGCCATTTAGATAGGATTTGCTTCAATGCTTGAAAGTCAACTCGTGCAGTTGCCCACTTCTCGCCGTTTGGATAATCGACCTTCAAATGATGAAACTGAAATGTCATATCTAATTCCTTGCGTTCAGGATTTGTATATAATGTACAATTCTCCAAGGTAGTTGACGACATCTCGCCAACAGTCATCATGTCCGCCTTAGAAAAAACAGCCTGATTCATTTCGTGCAGGTATTCATGAATTCTAGGCCCATCTGTGTAGTGCTTTCGGCCATCACCTTCATGATCGTCCGGAAATTGCTGGTCTTTGGAGATTAGGTTGATAACGTCTAAACGAAATCCATCAATCCCTTTATCTGCCCAAAACTGCATCATATCATATAGCTTTGTACGAACCGCTTCATTTTCCCAGTTTAAATCCGCCTGTGTCTTGTCAAACAGATGTAAATAATATTGGTTCGTTTTTTCCTCATATTGCCACGCAGATCCACCAAATTTCGACTGCCAGTTAGTAGGTTCACTACCATCCTCAGCATCTTTCCAGATATAGAAATCACGGTATTCATTGTCTTTGGATTTGGCAGATTCAACAAACCATTTGTTTTCTGTTGAGGTGTGATTAATAACCAAATCCATAATTAGCTTCATGCCACGTTTATGTGTCTCCCCAAGCAGTTCATCGAAGTCTTCCATTGTTCCGTACATACTATCGATTGCAAAATAATCACTAATGTCATAACCATTATCTTTTTGTGGAGACTCATATACAGGTGTTAGCCATATAACATCAACCCCAAGCTCTTTCAGATAGTCGAGCCGGCTGATAATACCCTGAATATCACCGACTCCATTTCCTGTAGTATCCTGAAAGCTTTTGGGATAGATTTGGTATACGACTGACTTTTTCCACCACGGTTCTGTCATGTTTAAACACCTCGCCCAAATTATTTATTTATTTTACGGATTGCTATTAAATACGTAACTAAGAATGGAATCACAATAACAATTCCCATTCCTATAAAGAAAGCTGCAATACTACTATCAATTGAAAGGAATCCTGGAACTCCTCCTATTCCAATTGATTCGGCTGTTACACCTTGCATCGTGATGAAAGCACCGGCAATAGAAGAACCGATTACTGCCGCAACAAATGGATATTTGTAGCGTAAATTAACACCAAACATTGCAGGTTCTGTTATTCCAAGCCAAGCTGAAATACCAGATGTTAAAGATAGGCCTTTTAATTTGTCGTTTTTTGCTGCTACCCAAATTGCAAATACTGCAGCACCTTGCGCAATATTAGATAAAGCCAATATTGGCCATAGGAATGTAGTTCCAGTCGATCCAATAAGCTGAATATCGACGGCTAAGAATGTATGGTGCATACCGGTGATTACAAGTGGCGCATAAATTGCTCCATAAACAAGTCCACCAATAATTGGAAATGAGTCAAACATCATTACAAGACCATCAGTAATTGCGTTACCTATTGCGAACATAACAGGTCCAATGAAAATAAACGTCAGGAAACCAGTTACTAGTAAGGCAATTGGTGCAACAATCAATAGCTGTAAGGAATCGATTACTTTTCTTTTTAGAAAGAGTTCAATCTTTGCTAAAACCCATGATGCGAACAATACTGGTAATACCTGACCTTGGTAACCAATCTTTTCAATCTCAAAGCCAAACAAATTCCAAGTTGGAATAGTGCCCTCTTTTAATGCATCACCATAAGCCCATGCATTTAGTAAATCTGGGTGGACCATAATTAAACCTAGAACGATACCAAGCAGTGGATTTCCACCAAACCGTTTCACTGCTGCCCAACCAATTAAAGCAGGTAGAAATGTAAATGCGGTATTCGCGATTATGTTAATCATGCTAGCAATGCCTGACCACTCTGGATGAGCTTCAATTATGGATTGGTCCTCATAGAAGATCCCAGCATTCACTAATATATTGTTTATACCTAATAGCAAACCAGCTGTTACGATAGCAGGAAGAATTGGTATGAAAATATCTGCTAATGTTTTAATTCCTCGTTGGAGGGGATTTTGTTTCTGTGCACTTGCAGCCTTTACATCGTCCTTACTGCCTTCTTCCAAACCAGTTTCCTTAACCATAGCGGCATATACTTTATCCACTGTGCCCTGGCCTATTACGACCTGGAACTGGCCACTTGATAAAAAGGAACCTTTTACAATATCTAAGTCTTCTAGTGCATCCTTGTCCACTTTATCCTGATCAGCTAACGCAAAGCGTAGGCGTGTTACACAATGTGTAAATACATTGATATTTTCTTTACCACCGACTGCTTCAACAATATCTATTGCATCTTTTTCATAACCACTTTTTTTGCTGTTTTCTTCAGCTTTCCCCTGAACCATTGCGGTAAATAATGTAGACTTTCCACCTACCACTACATTTTCATTTGTCTTTTCAAGTGATGACAAAGCATCTCCATTTGTAATGATAATTGGTGTAATCGTACTTTTAGCTTTTTCTCTAATATATTCTAAATCGAATGTAACTAACGGGTCTCCTGCTTTCACTTGATCCCCTTGTTTTACATGTGCTTCAAAGCCCTCGCCATCCAGCGAGACTGTTTCTAAACCGATGTGAATTAATACTTCAACGCCATTTGTACTCTCCAGGCCCACCGCATGTTTAGTCGGGAAAATTTGAACAATCTTTCCGTCAAACGGTGCAACGACTTTACCATCGCTTGGTTCTATTGCCAGCCCGTCACCCATCATCTTTTCAGCAAAGGTTGGATCTGGAACATCGCTTAACTGTTTAATTTCACCACTGAGCGGTGCGTATATCAATTCTTTTAAATTTTTCATAGAAAGGACTCCCTTATTCCTAAACTTTTTAACTTGTATATACATGTTTATGAAAATAGTATAACTTGTATATACATATAATGCAAGGGCTTTCATTCAACA
>NZ_JBMERP010000140.1:0-4765 GCF_049310925.1 Virgibacillus sp. DJP39
AATTATACATAAAAAATTGATTATTTCATAATTTCTTTTAGATTCTTACCTGGAATAGCTTAAACTTAAAAAGCAAGATATTGGGAAAGTTCACTTTCATGGTTTATCATTTCCCTTATGGGTTATTACTAAAACATACCCGAATTAAAAGTAAACACATATAGAAAGAAGGAATCTGTTACATGAAAGCAATCGTAATTGAGGCATATGGTTCTTCTGATCAATTAGTAGAGAAGGAAGTACCTACACCTACTATAAATGAAGATCAAGTATTGATTGAATTGAACGCTACGTCAATTAATCCCATCGATTGGAAGTTACGTGAAGGGTATTTACAAGAAAAACTTCCATTTGAATTTCCGATTATTTTGGGATGGGATGCTGCTGGTACCATTAAGGAAATTGGAAAGAACGTTTCAAATTTCCAAATTGGTGACAAAGTATATGCAAGACCCGAAACAACTGCTAATGGTACGTATGCTGAGTTTGTAGCGGTGGACGAGGATCTTTTAGCCAAAATGCCAGAAAACCTAACGTTTGAAGAGGCAGCAGCTGTACCTTTAGTTGGACTAACTGCTTGGCAGTGTCTCGTTGACTTTTCGAACGTAAAGGCGGATGACAAGGTGTTAATACATGCCGGGTCAGGTGGTGTTGGGAGCTTTGCGATTCAAATTGCAAAAAGCTTTGGTGCACATGTTGCTTCTACAGCAAGTGCAAAAAACGAAGAATTTTTAAAGGAACTTGGTGTTGATGAGTTCATCAACTATCAAGAAGAAAACTTTGAAGATCTACTTACCGACTATGACATTGTCGTTGATACAATGGGCGGAGAAATTCTAGAGAAAAGCTTTAACGTACTAAGACAAGGTGGCAAGCTAGTATCGATAGCCCAGCCTCCTGATGAAGAGTTGGCTAAATCCAAAGGTGTCACAGCAGGATTTCTTTGGTTAGAACCAAACGGAAAACAGCTTGCTGAGCTTGGTAATCTAATAAAAAAAGAACAAGTCAGCGTAAACGTTGGACACACTTTTCCATTTAGTGAGGAAGGTTTACGTCAAGCACATAAGTTAAGCGAAACCCACCATGCAAAAGGGAAAATTGTCATCAAAATAAAGTAAGTCTTTTTTAATTGCTTAGATCAATTTGATCTAAGCAATTTTTATATTTGATCTAATGCCTAAGCGTATGAACGGCTTCCTCTATTATTGAATAATATACAGGAACTAACGTTTAAGGAGGGCTGATGATGCAAATTCCTACAATACTGTCAGGACCTATTATACGACGAGTAGAACCGACTAACGTCTATATTTGGATAGTCACAAGTGAAAAGTTTACTATCGATGCTTCATTGTACAAAATTATCGAACAGGATGCAGACCTTCCTTTCGATTATGAACCCATTAGTACAAGCACCGAAGCCATAACAATTCATGCTGGAGAAAACATATATGTAAACTTACTTAAAATCATCCCAAAAGTGAATTTATTTCCAACAGACACATTGATCGGATACAATATCTTTCTTTCATCAAAAGAGCGCCATTTTGATCTAAACAGCTTTGATCTTCTTTCTCCTGAAAATCCACAATCCATTGTTTATGGTAAATTAGCCTACCCAACATTTTTTATTCAAAAAAATAACCCAAGCAATATGTTATATGGTTCCTGTCAAAAACCTCAAGGTGAGGGTAAAAGCACTTTAGTTAACGCTGACTTAACCATACAAGCCGATTATTTAGAACTGAGAAATCGGCCCAGTAGTCTTTTTTTAATGGGAGATCAAATCTATGCAGATGACGTATCAGACCCCCTATTCCACATATTATTAAATTGGAACAATCGCCTTATGGGAGCAAATCAATTTAACTTATCAAAGATAGATGATCGTTTAACAACAAACCCCTTTAAATCTGCTATTGATAAAATTCACGGTCGACAATTCATTATGGAACATTTTTGTAAGTTCACATCTGAAAATGCTGCTAATCATCTAATGCGGTTTGGAGAATATTCGGTGATGTACTTACTTACCCTTGGACCGCAGCTGTGGGAAGGAAAAATAGACAAAAGTATATTTCCGTCTTTTGAACAACTCATGACAGAAAACCAATTTTATTTTATGTATCCAGATGAAGCTCCATACCACCGTCAACGGGCAGAAGAGTATGAAAATCATGCGTTCAGGTATGAAAATGAGATAAAAAAACTAATTCCATTCCTACATTCTCTGGCGAATGTTAGGCGTGTACTTGCAAATACCCCTACTTACATGATTTTTGATGACCACGATATCACGGATGACTGGAATATATCCAGTGAATGGGTAGATGGCGTTATGTGTCAGCCACTAGGTAAACAAGTAATAGCAAATGGTCTTGCAGCGTATTGGTTTTTCCAAGGGTGGGGTAATGCACCAGATAATTTCAACCATCACTTTTTTGCCAGAATCAACAGTCTTCAGAATCAAAAGAGGACCGAACAACTACTTCAATCTCATTCGTGGCATTTTGTTGCGCCAACTACACCCAAGACATTATTTTTAGATACTCGAACGATGAGGGAATATGATGAAATACCTGAACCGATTCGATTTGGGAATATTATAGAAGAAGCACTTGATGCCCCCCAATTAATTGGTCGTAAGGGATGGGAATTAACAGCTGAAGTATTAGAGAAAAGCAGCTGGGAAAACGGTGATTCTTTAATAATCATATCCCCAACTCCTTTATACGGAATTGGCATAATTGAATCTTTCTTACAGCATTATGTATACCCTCTACGTATTCTTGGATTCCCAATGGATTATTCGTTTGACTTTGAAGCATGGAAATACAACGGAAAAGGCTTCAACAGATTTCTGCAGCAACTTGCAAAATGGAACCCAACACAATGCTATATCTTATCTGGTGATGTTCATTACGCTGGAGCGATTCAATCAGAAATTAAATTCAATAACAAATTCAGGATTACCATTAACCAATTTACAAGCAGCCCTATTCACAATATGAGTTTTTCTGGTATTTGGGGCTTAATTATGAAAGGCACCATATGGTTTAATGCTTTAAAAAGAAAGAAGCGGGTAATCCGCCGCTCCTGTGATCAACAGGATAATCTTGTTAGACATTCAAATAAGTTAAAGACAAAACAACATAAATGGCAAGAAGAAATAGCTTACCTTACTTCTTCAGATGGTTCGATAATTGAAACAAAAAACAATATTGGACTATTATCAGTTGACTCCCTATCAGCAACTAACAAATTAATACAAAGTACGGATCAGGGAACAAAAGTCATCTCTTATTCTCCGATCACTATAAAAAATATTCAATCTAAATAGTTCAGTATTTGCTTCCATTCCTGTACTTTCCCTGTTAAAGTTTTGGTATACCTTCCTGGGATTGGACTTGTGGACGGAAGCTTTAAAATATCTACTTTTTGCAGTTTTTTTGAATCTACATTTTTCTTAAGCGTTTGGTGTGATTTTGTTCCATTGCAGGCAATGAGCTTAATTCCTGGATATTTCTTCAGCAATCCAGGAATATCATTTACTTCTTCCTCAGAAATTTTACTGTCCAGACTCCCCTCCCGGTAGCAAGCACCAATTACATCCCATAATGCCAGATGATTATTTTTTACAAAAGCTATTTTTTCCTGGTAATCAGTGAGAACTTTGTGGTTAAATAATTCGAACAATATGTTCCAAAAATGATTGCGTGGATTCCCATAGTATTGTTGGTTCTCTAAAGATATTTCACTTGGCATGGAACCGACAATTAATACCTTTGATTTAACAGAAATTACCGGGTCGAGTCCAATTAACTTAGCCGTCATCGTGTCCCACTCCTCCCCTTTCACCATGTTAAACAAATCGTCTCTTGATGACCGTGCAGAAGAAAAGACAGTTTTAACTGCCTTCTCAAATTTTCAATATAGCTTACATATCATGTGACGTATTGTTTTTTTGTCTTGAATGGTTTTTGTTTTTAACCTTATGCGATCCACTTAACGGTTCGCCGTATGCTTGTTTCGGACCTAATGGTAAATTGGGTTGTTCTTGCTGTTTTGGGCCTTTTCGATTTTTTGGCATACATATTTCTCCTTTCTAATTATATCGTTAGTTTTTGATTACTTAAAGGCATTTATTCACGAAGCACGCACACATCCTAGTTTCTGTTATGATATATTTGTTGGAAGGAATGTGAGGTGCCCAAATGAAAGCAACGCTAATTGGAATTGGATCTGCACTATTTTTCTCGGTTACATTTGTTTTAAACCGGGCAATGGAGCTAGAGGGAGGAAGCTGGGTATGGAGTTCTACGTTACGCTTCTTTTTTATGCTTCCCCTATTACTAATAATTGTTGGTTTTAAACGAAACCTAACTCCAGTGTTTAGGCATATTAAAAAGCAGCCATTACTCTGGATTATCTGGAGTACGGTTGGATTTGGATTATTTTATGCACCACTAACGTTTGCAACCATATATGGTCCGGGTTGGCTTGTCGCTGCTACATTTCAAATCACTATTATTGCAGGGTCGCTGCTTGTCCCATTTTTAAGTAAAGCTAAAAAGCAGAAGATACCAATTCAAAGTGTCCTAATCTCTTTAGTAATCCTTGCTGGGGTTTTCCTGATGCAGTCTGTTCATGCATCCTCTGTACCTGCAATTAACGTTGTGCTGTGCGTACTGCCAATTATTATTTCCGCATTTGCATTTCCACTGGGCAACCGTAAAATGATGCAGATAGTAAATGGAGAATTAAA
>NZ_JBMERP010000141.1:0-4537 GCF_049310925.1 Virgibacillus sp. DJP39
ATAAAAATTATCGAGAGGGAGGCCTTTTCATATTGTTGTTCGAATCACTCAATCTTGAACCAGAAAAGGAAGAAAGAATTGTTAATGCAGCGACGAAGGTATTTGCTGAAAACGGTTATCTTAATGCGTCCACGAATGAAATTGTAAAAGAAGCAAAAATATCCAAGGGTTTGTTATTTCATTATTTTAAGAGTAAAAAGCATCTCTATTTGGCCTTATTTGAAAAGTTATCAGATATGTTTACAGAAAGAATTTATGAACGCATTGATTGGAAAGAGAAAGATATTTTACAAATGATACGCCAAGTAACATTGATTAAATTTGAATTTTTAACGGTCTATCCTGAGATGATTAATTTTCTCAATCGTGCTTATGGAGAGGATTCACCAGAGGTGGTAGATGACATTAAGGATAAGAGAGAAAAATTAACTGAAGATGTTTTCAGCAAATTATTTACTAACATAGATTTAACGAACTATAAGGAAAACATAGATCCTAATAAGGCCAATGAAGTTATTTTCTGGACTTTTGAAGGGTTCGCCAATCGGCAACAGGAAAAGGTGAAAACTATTTCAGTAGATGAAATTGATTTAGAAAATATCCTGGAAGAAATCGACGGTTATATTGAATTATTGAAAAATGCTTTTTACAAATAAGTTGGAATAGGGAGGGTAACTGATGAATGTTATCGAAATAAACCATTTAACCAAGTCATATGGGGAATCCAGAGGGGTCTCTGATATCAGTTTCAGTGTAGAGGAGGGAGAAATATTTGGATTTATTGGTCCAAATGGAGCAGGTAAATCCACCACAATCAGAACGTTATTGTCATTAATCTATCCAACAAGTGGAAGCGCGACGATTTTCGGGAAAGACTGCATTGAATCTGCTTCTGAGATTGCTAAGGAAGTTGGATACTTGCCCTCTGAAGTCTTTTATTATGACAATATGAAGGTTATGGATTTATTAAAATATGCAGCTAGTTTTTATAAGAAGGATTGTACAAAGAGAATCAAAGAATTAGCTGAGATATTAGATTTGGATCTGTCAAAAAAAATTGATGATTTGTCCTTAGGTAACAAAAAGAAGGTCGGAATTATTCAGGGGCTACTGCATGAACCAAAATTAATTATTCTTGATGAACCGACGAGCGGGTTGGACCCACTGATGCAGCAAAAGTTTTTTGATTTACTTAGAAAAGAGAATAAAAAGGGAGTTACCATTCTATTTTCCTCCCATATTTTAAGTGAAGTCCAGCGGTTGTGTGATCGTGTTGCAATCATTAAGAATGGTGAAATAGTCCAGGTTGAAAAAATAAGTACATTAAAAGAAAACAATCATAAAAAAATCAAAATAGATGTTAGTGAGTCAGTGGATGAAAATTATTTTGATATCGAGGGAGTAAGTAATTTAGAAGTTAAGGATAATCAGATCACCTTTTTGTACAGAGGGGACATTAACATTGTAATGAAAAAGATTGCGGCTATTAAAATTACCAATCTATGGATAGATGAGCCTGATCTGGAAGAAATTTTTATGCATTATTATGAAAAGGAGGACTAGTACTCTATGAATATATTTTTGCATGAAATGAAGGTTAATCGCAAATCCAATTTAATATGGACAGGTGCATTGGTTGTATTAGTAGTATTTTTCATGTCTATGTTTCCATCTATCTCAAAGGAAATTGAAGTGTTTAAGAAGTTGCTAGAAGGTTTTCCTGAAGAGGTAAGAAGCGCACTGGGAATACAAGTGGATAGTATCGGGTCGGTGATTGGCTATTATTCCTACACCTTTTTATATCTTACTTTATGTGGAGCAATTCAGGCGATGAACTTAGGAATATCGATTGGTTCCAGGGAAACCGTGGAGAAAACCGCTGATTTTTTATTAACGAAACCAGTAACCCGATTTAAAATACTTTTATCGAAGTTGGTGGCTGCAATTTCGTCATTACTGTTTACTACTACTATTTTAATAGTAACAGCAACCATCATGTTGCAGCTGGTAAAAACAGAGGCATATAACAATCAGGTATTTTTGATGATATCTATCACTTTTTTATTTGTACAGCTTATCTTTTTGGGTCTGGGTATGTTTATTTCAGTTATTTACTCAAAAATTAAATCTGTGATAACTGTTTCATTAAGTATTGTTTTTCTATTCTTTATTATCGGTATGGTAGCCGGAATCGACGGACAGGATTTGGGTCGTTATTTTTCTCCATTTCAATACTTTGATACCACCTATATAATGATTCATTCAAGCTATGAACCTGCATTTCTCTTAGTTGGAATGACGATCATAATTGTATCAATTATTCTAAGTTTTATGATCTACACGAAAAAAGACATCCATACTGTTTAAGGTGGAAAGGGGTAATTCAATATGAATGTATTTTACCGAGAAATGAAAGCGCATAGAAAATCACTTATTATTTGGTGTGTTGGGATGATCGCAATGATTGCTTCAGGTATGGGGAAGTATGCTGGTTTTTCTTCTACAGGTCAATCAATGAATGATTTGATTGCTCAAATGCCAGAGTCATTGCAGGCTATTACAGGTATGGGAAGCTTTGACATTTCTACTGCAGTCGGATTTTATGGCGTGCTTTTTTTGTATCTATTGTTGATGGCAACGATCCATGCTACCATGCTTGGAGCCACGGTGATCGCAAAGGAAGAACGGGACAGAACAGCTGAGTTTCTATTTGTAAAACCAGCAACAAGAACAAAAATTATCAGATTGAAACTGTTTGCAGCTTTAACCAATGTTATTATATTGACTGGTGTTACATGGATTTCCTGTCTTCTCATTGTCGGTAAATACAGTGACGGGGCATCCATTAGCAGTGCGATTGGAATGACTATGCTTGGGATGTTTATTTTACAGGTACTGTTTCTTACATTAGGTACAGCGATGGCTGCACTAATTAAAAAGCCACAAAAGGCTGCATCTTTTTCTACTGGTATACTTTTAATTGCTGTTATGTTGTCTTTTGCAGTTGATTTAAACAGTAATATAGCGAACTTAAAATATTTTACACCTTTTAAGTACTTTGAGGCTAAACATGTAATGGAGGGTGGTTTTGATCTGCTATTTCTTACTTTATCGATGCTGCTGATTACTATATTCGCAACAGTAACATTTGTTGCTTATAAGCAAAGGGATTTAAAGGTTTAACAAAAAAAGGAAAAGCTTTCCCTAAGGTTAGCTTTTCCTGGTTAAAAGTGTTTGTATAGCATACCGTTATAAACCTGGTAGTTGACTTGAATCTAGAATGTTACTTGCAAAAACAAGGATTATCGCAAGTAGTATAGCCAAAGATAAATATAGTACGAGTGATTTAACTTTTGTTCCTACTGAGGTTTTGTAGTATGTTTTAATACGTTTAATTTCTTTCCTTATCTTTAAAAGTCTGTTTTCGTTTTTGTTGTAAATATTTTCTATTACTGAAGCAAAACGAATAGCAGTATCTACTTCCAGTGTATCTTCTCTAATGTTCATTTCATTTAAAATTCTTCTTAAAATTTCTTTCTCTGCTTTATTTTTTTTAATTTCTGTGCGCTTCTTCTCCTGTAAAACTGGAAAGGTAAAACCTGTATTGTTTTGCAGATAACGATTAATCTGGTCTTTCCGTTCTTTAATTTTGACAAATAAAGAAGTATATTGATTTGCGGTGAGGTCTTGCTCGGAATGGTCAATGTCTTTTGGCCAACCTGTATTATTGTTAGTCAAAAATTGAAAGTCTTTGTTTATTTTGGTCAAAACGTTTTCTTCATGCTTCATGATAGCCAAATCTGTATTTTTTTTGAATTGTTTCCACCAGGTGACGAGACCAAAAATAAATATTAAAATTAGAATGGGATCTGGTGAAATAAAAAGAACCGGAATAAGAATCAGCAGCCCAACTAACCATATATTTGGAGACAATACACTAACTATCCGCCCACCATCAAGAGGTGATACTGGAAACAGGTTGAATAAATTAATAAGTGCACCTAGTTGAATAACAAGAACCCAATAAGGATCACCTGTTGTCATATAAAGAGCAAATGCTGGGATGATGGAAATTAATCCAGCTAAAGGACCACCATAAGCTACAAAGAACTCTGTTTTCGCATTGTCGATTTTTTTAGGGTCTATACCAATCGCGGCTCCTAAAAATGGAATGAAAACTGCTGGGCTTGTTGGAATGTTTTTTATTTTAGCTGCAACAAGATGCCCCATCTCGTGAATAAATATTAAGTAAACAAGTGCTATTGCAAATTTCCACCCATAAAATATAGCGTATGCCCAAAGTGATATAAACATCGAAGCTAATGTAGCAAATTTACCTAATTTCAATATGACTAAAAGCCATTTTGCTTTGGTTAATAAGAAGACGCCAATTACGGCCAGCCATCCCCAATAACTTTTATTTGTATTTTGTTTTGCAGTTGTTGCCATCATGAAACTCCCCAATCCATTGTTACTTTCTCTTATTATAGCAAGTTTAACATAAATTTATCATCTTCTCGCTTTAAGAAAAAGAGGG
>NZ_JBMERP010000142.1:0-4520 GCF_049310925.1 Virgibacillus sp. DJP39
TATAGGCTTGACAATGAAACACCAATTCATTACAATTTCAATATACATAGTGTAATAACGATGAGAAGGATTAGTAATAAATTTATTCAGGTTAAGCGAGACAGTGGCTGGTGAGAACTGTTCCTGAACATTTATGAACTCACCTTTAATGTTGCAAGAGTGAACGAAGGTAGTTCTTGCCGTGAATCCACGTTACGGATACAAAGAGAACGTGTAGTTTGCGTTAATTTGGGTGGTACCGCGGGAGATTTAGCTTCTCGTCCCTTTATTGGGATGAGTGGCTTTTTTTATTTTAAAGGAGGAAAAAAGATGAGTTTTGATCATCAAACGGTTGAAAAGAAATGGCAAAAACATTGGCAGGAAAATAAAACATTTAAAACAAATACAAAATCTGAAAAAAATAAAGTATATGCATTAGATATGTTTCCTTATCCATCTGGGGCAGGGCTTCATGTGGGGCATCCAGAGGGATATACCGCTACAGATATTTTTTCCAGAATGAAACGGATGCAGGGTTATGAAGTGTTGCATCCTATTGGCTGGGACGCATTTGGCCTACCTGCAGAGCAATACGCATTAGATACGGGGAATAGTCCTGCTGAATTCACCTTAAAAAACATCGAAACATTTAAACGTCAGATCCAGGAACTTGGTTTTTCTTATGACTGGGATCGTGAAATTAATACAACGGATCCAAAATATTATAAGTGGACACAGTGGATTTTTACAAAGTTATATGAAAAAGGACTTGCGTATGTTGACGAGGTAGCGGTTAATTGGTGTCCAGCGCTTGGTACTGTCCTTGCAAACGAGGAAGTTATTGACGGCAAAAGTGAACGTGGCGGGCACCCAGTAGTACGGAAACCGATGAAACAGTGGATGTTAAGAATTACCGCATACGCTGATCGTCTTATGGAAGATCTTGAGGACGTGGATTGGCCTGAAAGCATTAAAGATATGCAACGTAATTGGATTGGCCGTTCTGAAGGAGCGGAAGTAACGTTTGAAATAGATGGAAGTGACGAAACATTTGCTGTCTTTACAACAAGACCAGATACACTTTTTGGTGCAACTTATACTGTTCTAGCACCTGAACACCCACTTGTGAAAACGATTGTAACAGCAGAACAAAAGGAAGCAGTTCAAACTTACCTTGATGCTGTTCAAACAAAATCAGATCTTGAACGTACTGATCTATCAAAAAATAAAACGGGCGTTTTCACCGGAGCATATGCTATTAATCCAGCAAACAATGAAAAAATGCCGATATGGGTAGCGGATTATGTGTTAATGACATATGGTACCGGTTCTATTATGGCCGTTCCTGCACATGACGAACGTGACTATGAGTTTGCGGTGAAATTTGAACTGCCAATTGTTGAAGTAGTGGCGGGTGGCGATATATCAACGGAAGCATACACAGGTGACGGAGATCATGTAAATTCGGAGTTTTTGAATGGGATGGATAAAGAAACAGCCATTACGAAAATGATCCAGTGGCTGGAGAGTAAGGGAAAGGGAACAAAAAAGGTTACGTATCGTTTGCGTGATTGGTTATTTTCAAGACAACGTTACTGGGGTGAACCAATACCAATTATTCATTGGGAAGATGGAACAATGACTGCAATTCCTGAAGAGGAACTGCCACTTGAGCTTCCTGTATTAACTGAGATAAAGCCTTCCGGAACAGGAGAATCTCCGCTTGCAAATAGTGATTGGGTCCATGTTGTTGATCCTGATACTGGTCTTAAAGGACGCCGTGAAACGAACACGATGCCGCAATGGGCAGGTAGCTGCTGGTATTTCCTGCGTTTTATCGATCCTGATAACTCAGAAAGGTTAGCAGATCCTGATGCTTTAAAAGAGTGGTTACCAGTCGATACGTATATAGGTGGGGCAGAACATGCCGTACTTCATCTATTATATGCACGTTTTTGGCACAAGTTTTTATATGATATTGGTGTCGTTCCAACCAAAGAGCCATTCATGAGGTTATTTAATCAAGGAATGATTTTAGGTGAAGGCAATGAGAAAATGAGTAAATCCAAAGGTAACGTTGTGAATCCAGACGATATTGTCGAATCGCACGGTGCAGACACATTACGCCTATATGAAATGTTCATGGGACCATTGGACGCAGCTATTGCCTGGTCAGCAAACGGGTTAGACGGTGCAAGACGATTCCTTGATCGTATCTGGAGACTGATTATTAATGAAGATGGTTCACTGTCTGAAAAAATTGTAGAAGAAGTGAATGAATCATCTTTGGATAAGGTATATCATCAAACAGTTAAAAAGGTGACGGAGGACTTTGAAAATCTTCACTTTAACACAGGTATTTCACAAATGATGGTATTTATTAATGAAGGATACAAAGCAGAGCGGATTCCAAAAGATTATATAGAAGGTTTTGTTCAATTACTGTCTCCGGTTGCTCCACATGTAGCTGAAGAATTGTGGAACCGACTTGGACATCAAGAAACAATCAGTTATCAGCCATGGCCTAACCATGACGAATCTAAGCTGGTAGAAGACGAAGTAGAAGTTGTACTTCAAGTAATGGGTAAAGTTAGGTCAAAGATTAATGTTTCGATAGACATTTCCAAAGAAGAACTTGAAAAAGCTGCACTTGAGGATGAAAAGTTACAAGAATGGCTAGAAGGAAAAACAATAAGAAAGGTGATTGTTGTCCCAGGAAAGCTTGTAAATGTTGTAGCAAATTAAAACAAAAAGGAATCTCTAATTAGGGATTCCTTTTTGTTTGGCAGTTAAGAAAGTATAAATCCTTTCTTGCTGCATAAGTGCAACTAAGGCTTTCTCCATAAAGGCTTGGCGATAAGCCGAGTTTTCTAAGAGAAAATGTGGTCGTTACTCTGATGGAACCCATTTAGTTGTTATAATAATCCATCTTCCAGCTTCGTAATACCAAATTGTTTCAATTGTACCTAATTGGTCTGCATGGTAGGCCCCGTATATTTGCTGATAGCTTTTTAAGCCATAACCCTTGCTTTTACTAATAAGAATGGGCTCGTAAAAAGCAATTGGATCAATAAGCAAAGGTGTTGATTTTAGTAGGTTACCTTGTTTATTGTATATTCCGAGTCGAGTATAATCATCAGACCTATTCTTAACGTCCATGATAATCGATTTGCTTCCTGGCGAAAGGGATAAACTTGCTTTAAATCCCTCTATGAATTCTCCTTTAATGTAATGTTGTTCAGGTAAAGGTATTTCTATAAGCTTGCCGTTTTCTAATGTGTTTAGTTGTGAATGATATAAACCACCGCTGCCACCAGTGGAGCTTTGGTAGTATACGTCTAATGTCATGTCATGGTTAAGGTCGTAAAATTGAAGCTTAGGCTCATATCCGCCCTCGTATGGTATCGTCCATTTTTTAGATTCTGAGCTCGTGATGTTCGCCCATACTTTTTGAAAGTAAGCTGAATCCTTGCTAAATGGAATTGCTTTGAGGAATATTGTTTCGGTTTTACCATCTCCTGTAAGGTCTTCTTTATATGACTGCACCGTTTGGGACTTAGGAGCAGCCGAATTTGCTGCAACATAATTTACAGCAGGAAGAAGGAATGGGGAAAGTATTGAAAAGATAATAGTTATAGCAGAAATTAGTTTCACTTTTAATTCTCCTAATCTAAAGTTAATTGAGACATGTTAGCTATATAATGTGTCAGATGTTTGCATGGTATGCGCTAAATTAGTATGATTACAACATATAACTGAAATAGAAAGGCTGATAAGATATGGAACATATTGAGGAATTCACTTCCGAGGAACTACAAGAATTACTAGGTAAAGAAAACAGTGTCGTGATTATAGATGTAAGAGAAGACGAAGAAGTAGCTCAGGGCATGATTGAAAATGCCAGACACATACCATTACAAAATATTCCTACCAGTACTCAGGAACTTGTGAAAGGTAAACATTATGTACTAGTTTGCCGATCAGGAGCTAGAAGTATGCGAGCTGCAGCTTATTTAGATGAGCGTGGATACAAAGTTTCTAATTTAGCAGGCGGAATGTTGGAGTGGGATGGTGAGGTTGTCCTTTAACGGGTCAGCCTTATTGATTGCATGCTTAGACGATTTTATCTGAATAGATTGCTCATTCCTTCTATAATAATAGGATTATAATTAAACTTGTCTGTTTACAATAAAAACTTTTAATGAAGTTATTGACTTTTTTAGTGAAGGGCTGTAATATTGATTTCGCTGTCAAAAAAACAGCAGTTAGAGAATATCAAATATCACGTCATTTAGATTCTTCGTGGTTCTTGTATCCTCTCCTATTAGATGTTTACTACCATTAAGAAGTCGTTTAAAAAGATTTTTATTAAGTGTTGACTTTTGATGAGTGATCCTGTATAGTTAATTCTGCTGTCAAAAACGCAGCATATACAAATAATCATTCACCAGCATTTAACATTGATATTTTTGCGATGAAATGGTATGATGAATAGTGTGCTAGGGAATGTGACAAGCACTGATATTTGCTCCTTGAAAACT
>NZ_JBMERP010000143.1:0-4500 GCF_049310925.1 Virgibacillus sp. DJP39
TTGGCAGTAAAGAAAGCATAACAACTTTCTTTCTGCATTAGTACGCCTAAGGATTTTGCATAAGCCGTGGCGATAAGCCGAATTTTCTAAATTAGTTGGGTTAGTTGAGTGTAACAGGTACCCATTCCCGCACACTATTGACAAACCATATCTGATCAAGATTATTTAATTCACTTAGCTGAATAGTCCGCTCCAATATTTCACTGGATTCAATAAGTTTTTTTCGGAAGGTTCCAGCTAGAAGACCGCATTCAATTGGAGGAGTGTACAACTGGCCATCTATTTCTACCACTACATTACCCCCGGTGAATTCAGTGATTTGATTTTCTTCGTTCCATAAAAGCACATCATAAACCTCAGGATGATTCCGCTTTGCATTCTCATAAACAGTCCGGTTAGTGGTTTTATGATAAAGAAAAATATCAGCCCTTGAAACAGCTTCATCTGCTAGTGCAACGGAAAGTTTCTCTACAGAGCTTTCAGAAATTGAAATTGCCTCACATGTAAACTGTCCGTCGTAATCCACAAGTAAGCGGACTTTCCACTTCCCTTGAACATGAGTCGAAGCAATGGTATCTAATTCTTTTTGGATAACGTTTATATTAACCGGGAAATCAAAATAAAGTGCAGACTTTTCCAACCGTTCTAAGTGATGATCCATTACTAAGTAAGTACCGTCTAGTAAACCAATAGATTCGAGTAATTGAAATTGCGGTTGTTTTCGTTTAAGTAAAGCAGCTTTTGTAATGATTTCATCGTATTCCCCTTCACTAGTTGAGTCCCATGTTATACCACCACCAACTCCATAATTAGCAACCCCATCGTTATGATGGATCGTTACTGTACGAATGGGGACATTAAAAATTGCTTCCTCATCAGGTGTGATATAGCCAATTGCCCCACAATAAACACCACGAGGTGAATTTTCCAGTTCTTTGATGATTTTCATTGTACTAATCTTAGGAGCACCAGTAATTGAACCACAAGGGAACAGTGCTTTAAATACGTCTGTTATCGAAGTTTTGTCCTCAATAGTAGCTGTAACGGTCGACGTAAGTTGGTAGACAGTTGGGTATTTTTCAAGCGAAAACAACTCAGGGACTTTAACACTTCCTGGCTTTGCAATAGTACCTAGATCGTTACGCAATAAGTCGACTATCATTACATTTTCCGCTTGATCTTTTTTTGAATTTGTTAACCAAGTTGCATTTCTACAGTCTTCCTCATAAGTCCGTCCGCGTTTTATTGTTCCTTTCATCGGCCGTGTTGTAACTTCATTTTGACTTTTATGAAAAAACAACTCTGGTGAAGCCGATAAAATAGTATGATTCTCTGTTTGAATAAATGCGCTATAATCAGCAGATTGAGCTTGAGCTAGCTGGTGATAGTAGCTCTTCGCATCACCATTAAACGTGGATTCCATACGAATTGTATAATTCACCTGATAGGTATTACCCAGTTCAATGTAATTTTTTATTTGTTCAATGTTTGCTTGATAGTTAGTGGCAGACTCTGAAGCAATCCACTCATCAATAGAAAAGGAGGTAGTGTTTCCCAGACTTTCCTTAGTTGGTGTAACAAAAATTCCGAACCAGAGAAGTGGTATTTCCCCTTCGTTGTTAACTTGGAACTCCGGTTCAAATGCAGGTGCAGCCTCATATGCTACATAACCAGCAGCATAATATCCATCCTTGACCAAGCTTTGTACTTTTTCAAGACATGGAATAACTTCTTCTATTGAAGTAGCTTGAATAATCTCAATTGGGTTTTTAAACAATAGTGGGTTTCTGCTTCCATGCTTATCTTTGAAGTTAAAAAACAGCTCTGGATTTTTTGGTTGCTTCAACTGGAGACCTCCCTGTTATGAAAAAATTATGCAATAGGTCAAGACCAGCCTCTGTCAGTATTGCTTCAGGGTGTGCTTGTATCCCCTCGACAGGGTATCTCTTATGACGAAGTGCCATAATTTCCCCATCATTTGTTGTTGCTGTACTTACCAAACAATCTGGCAAACTGGCAGACTCAACAATAAGTGAATGATACCGTGTAACAGACATTGGGTTATGTAAATTCTCAAATAACCCTTTCCCATCATGGTGAATAGAAGAAACCTTGCCGTGCATTGGTTGTTTTGCTTTTACGATAGTAGCACCAAAAGCCTGTGCGATTGTCTGATGTCCCAGACAAACACCAAGGATCGGTATTTTGTGATGTAGTTGCTTAACTACTTCCAGAGAAATTCCAGCATCTGAAGGGTTTCCTGGTCCGGGTGAAATTAAGATAGCAGATGGATTAATTGCTTTAATTTCCTCTATTGTAAGTTTGTCGTTTCTAACAACAAACACTTCCTGATTTAACTGTTTCATGTACTGAACTAAATTAAAGGTGAAAGAATCATAGTTATCAATAACGAGAATCACTGTTTCGTACCTCTTTTCAATAAAAATAGGTATCACGCCTTTATTATAGCAGGTTGTAGCTAATAAAAAAGAAATAAAAAACCCGCCACAATGACGGATTATTTTTTCCTGCTTTTATTCTTTTCGTTAAATTGCCTGCGATGTTTACCTGTATTATATTTTTCATCAAATTCTTCGCCTTCTAAATCTTTGTCCAGTGTTAATGGTTGCTTACAGTGCATACATGCGTCAACTCGTCCAAGCATCTTAGTGGGCTTTTCGCAGTTTGGACAAACAATCGGCACTGCTTTTGTTGATAGCATGCCAATCCAAAAGTATACAACCGTACTAAAGATTACACATAGAATACCAATTACGAAAAATATAGCCATTAGCCATTCGATGTTTTTTGTGAAAATCCCACAATACATGAATCCAAAACCTGCAAAAATTAAGAACAACGCAAAGGATCTAATTTTATTTATTTTACTTGAATAGACCAGCTGAGCCATGTAAATCCTCCTAAATCATGTTAAGAAAAATTAAATTCCGCTTAAACTCTGTAAGAAACGGGTAAATTTTCTTAGCAGTAAAAAAGTATAAAAACTTTCTTTCTGCATAAGTGCTACTAGGGCTTTCGCAATTAAGGCTTGGCGATAAGCCAAGTTTTCTAATACCCTTTAACTAAAAGCACTGCTTCTATGCAAAATAGTATAGCATATCTTCTGGTAGTGGTGGGGCAAAATGGTTTTATGAAATAAGAAGAAAGGTAATGCTGAAGATTTAGCAGTCGCTGTACATCAGTTGCTGAGTTACTCTTGAAATTTTTGTGACGAAAAGAGGAATTTTAATAGCCTTTATAGAATAGTAGAAAGTATACAAGGTAAATGGAGGAGTTCACTTAATGGAGGATTTATTACGACCTATCTATCAAGAACGAGCAAGTGATCGAGATACTTTAGGTATTCTATTAATAGAAAAGACACGACCTAACAGCCCCTTAACAGATGATTTTGATGTAATTTTGTTAATTATTGTTGAAGATAATGAGGATCAACCTTGGCATGTTAAACATTATGAATTTGATGATAAGACTGCTGCCTTACACGTGGTAACAGAGGAACTACTAATGCAATGGATTGACACAAGTTCGTATAGACGTGCGGTAGAGTGGGTTATATATGGGAAAGTGATTTTTGACCGAAACGAATACATTAGTGATCTGAAAGAGCAGTTGAGAAGTTTTCCTTCAGTGAAGCGCGATTTGCGTAAAGCAATAGAATTTGGAAAACTTGTGAAAAGTTATAGTGAAGCAAAAGACCTTTATGAAACATTACATTTTAAAGATGCATACAGCCGGATGATTAACTCATTACATTATCTTGCGCGTTTAGCTGTTATCGAAAAAGGTTTTCATCCGGAAGTTACTGTTTGGCAACAAGTACGTTATATTGATCCAGAAGTTTACAAACTGTATGAAGAATTAACGGAAAGCAATGAAGATATCGAAAAACGTGTTCAGCTTATGATACTAGCAATTGATTTTGTTATTAGTACTCGTGCAAGATATTCTGCTAAACATCTACTAGACACAATGGGTGAAAGGGAAGGCAGCTGGTCGTATAGTGAGTTAAAGACACATCCATACCTTCTATCATATGGTTTGGATCTTACAGCAATAGTTTCTTATCTTGCTGAAAAAAATATAATAAAAACAGAGCGGGTAGAAACAAAGGGTGTAGGAGTTTACCAAAGAAAGTATTTGGTTACTGATAAGGAATAAGGATGTGCAGCCTGCATTTATTCAAGAATAGTGGGCTGGTTCTTGCCCGTATCAAGGTGACAATTAGGTTAAGTTAATATCGGTTGAGGGTTTTATATGGACTTACCCCATGTGGGGTACTCTTTAGCTTTAAAAATATGTTTGACTTCTTCAATTAACCATGGTAAAGTTAATTCTGTTGCAAAAATTCGAGTCGAATGAAGCAACCAGATAATAAATGACCAAAAATAACTGTTGACATGATAACAGTGATTATGGTATTCTATTGGAGTCGCTGTTTTGAGTGACGAAATAATTTGCTCCTTGAAAACTGAACAA
>NZ_JBMERP010000144.1:0-3915 GCF_049310925.1 Virgibacillus sp. DJP39
TATGGCGAAAGCCTTAGTTGCACTTATGCAGTAAGAAAGGATTTATACTTTCTTAACTGCTAAAAAATAACCACCCTATGAGCTTTGGTTAGTTAGTAGGGTGATTATTTTCACTTTTAACTAGTGAGCCGTCCCTTTGAAGGGCTATTACACTTAGGCTGAATGGCTATTTATGGTAAGCCGCTCTCCTTTTTCTTCCCGCACAAATACACACCAGCCTGAATTACATATACTATATGATTAGCTGTTACAGATTATTGGGGGTGATGTTTATGAGTATTGCAACTGGTAGTTATTTCATTTATAAGATACAGCCGGGTGATACACTTTACGGAATTGCAAACCGATTTTCCAGCACTCCACAAAATAGCAAATGATAATTATTTGTATCCACCCGTAACCAACCCGGATATGATTTTTCCAGGTCAGATGTTAGTTGTTCCTTCCGATTTAACAACTACTAACAATTCTTTATTTTACGTGGTGACACCTGGAGATGTCTTATACCATATCGCTATACGGTTTTCAACAAGTTTGGACTTGATTGCTGGAGTTAATCCGGATATAGATGATCCAAACATCATTTTTCCCGGGCAACAACTTCTCGTTCCTGCATTTGTTTACAATGTTGAGCCCGGGGATACACTTTACAAAATCGAACAACGGTTTGGAATTCCAAGGGCAACCATTATACGGGCCAACCTAGATCGCCCAAGATTTTCACCTGATGTCATCTGGCCGGGTTATTCTTTGATTATTCCTCTTCCAACCTCAGCTAATATTGCTGTGGTAATTCCATTACCGGGCACTGTAATCCAAAACGGACAACAGGTCGCAGGATGGGCACGGGCTTTTGAAGGAAATGTTCTTCATCAGGTTCGAGATGCAAATGGAGTAGTTATATCGAGGGAAAGGTCTGCAACTACAAACCAGGGTGCGCCAGCTTATGGCTGGTTTCAAAGCTCATTACCGTTTGACAGACCGCCTACTGCAAGAACCGGGGAAGTTTGGGTTTATACACGTAGTGCAAGGACTGGGGAAATACAGGATTCGGTACAAATTAAAGTCTATTTTGGTTCTTCTCAGTAAAACATATTTCAGTTAAAAACCCTATTCGTTTATGTTGCAGATAGGGTTTTTGAATTGCTACTAACAGTAATAGCGAAAATACATATAAAGCCTCTCTTTTAATTCAACTAATTAGTAACTTACATGTTGAGTAAACACCTAACTCGGTTTAAATACTGTTCATTGTGGAATAGATATAAATAGGTTTTTTGATTATAAGACATAGAACAGGAGGATCTCATATGACAAAAAGATATGACGGAAAAACAGTAATCGTTACAGGTGGAGCAAGCGGTATTGGGGAAGCGACTTCAATTGAATTTGCAAAAGAGGGTGCAAACGTAGTAATTTCGGATTTAACAGATACAGGTCAGGAATTATCTGATCAATTAAACAAAGATGGGTATGACACGACGTTTATAAAAGCGGACGTAACAAGTGAGGATGAGATTATCTCATTAATCGATGCTACAGTCGAAAAATACGGAAGTCTAGATGTCCTATTTGCAAATGCAGGTATTGGTGGAATGACTTTAGTACACGAAACGGATTATGAAAGCTGGAAGAAAATTATTGATGTAAATCTAAACGGTGTGTTCCTATGCAATAAATATGCCATCAACCAAATGTTAAAACAGGATAATGGTGGAGCAATTGTCAATAATGACTCGATACATGGAGTTGTCGGTAAGGAAAGAGTAGGGGCATATAGTGCTGCTAAAGGCGGAGTTAAACTATTAACACAAACTGAAAGTGCTGAATACTCAAGAAAAGGCATTCGAGTAAACAATGTAAATCCAGGTTATATTGATACGCCCTTATTAGCGGAATTACCACAAGACGCAAAGGATGCTCTAGCAGATCTTCATCCAATCGGGCGCTTGGGCAAACCTCAAGAAGTAGCAAAGGCTGTTCTATTCTTAGCAAGTGACGATGCTTCATTTATCACTGGTGCCAGCCTGTTAGTGGACGGTGGATATACAGCTGTATAAATAAATAATTTAAGACATAAGGCATAAGGAAATTTACCTTATGTCTTTATTTAACAGATCTATTACTATTATTGTTTTCTATACCAGTTAAGAGTTTCTCCCTAACAAAAGCAAATGCTATATTTGCTCCTCGCAGTACTGGTATCCCCATATTTTAAAAGCATCAGTATTAGCTAAAACCAAATCTCGAATTGTAGACAAAACAATCGTACAGTTATCCTTACGATGAGGCAGTACTAACAATTGTCACCTGCTATCCGTTTGATTTTATCGGCCCTGCGCCTGACAGATATATTTTGGTTGGTGAATTAGTAGATAAACAACGAGAGCAGACGATTGTTTAGTAAAAGGAGTGACCAGAATTGGCCCTCCTTTGTGTTATGCAGATTACTGGAAGATTCACTTTCCTTTATACCCAGCAATAAATACCCCGTCTTTGTAGATTATCATTTATGAAAAGAAGCTTATTCATCATTTACTTCTCCGTCCCCAATTTCATCCTCTTCTTCCACATCTTCAATCTGTTCACCTTCTTCAGGTCTTTCGTCATTTCCACAACCGACAAACGAGAATACAGAAAAAGTTAAGAAAAACATTAAAAATAATTTTTTCACTTTTAAAACCTCCTTTTTTTTTAGTTTTTCCAACCTTCTCGTTACTATGTAGGTTTCCAGTTAAATGCAAGCTTCTTTATCTACATACTATTACTTCCCGAGTAAACAATCCTTTTTTGGCAGTCCCTCTGTCAATAATCGTAAATCCCGCAGTTAAGAGCACCCCATCTATCGGTTCAACTGTTACTACGACTACCTTATTGGCAAACCTGCGTGCACTTTCCAGTATTTCAAGCTGCTCTTCCGTTGTTATGAAAGAGCATAAATTATAAGGTAAATCAATAATGGCTACATCATAGTGATCAGTAATATCCCGGATATCTGCTAAATTGACTTCCCCTGTAAGACCAAAGTGTACGATATTTTCTCGTGCTCCATTGATAATAAGATGATTTCGGTCGCTTCCCACTATATCAATACCCATCGATCTGGCTTCGACTAGTACTGTCCCAATCCCACAGCATGGGTCAATTGCCTTTATCCCACTTGTATTTGGAAGGGCGATATTCACAACCGCCCTCGCAACACGCGTGCTGAGTGCGGTTGAGTATTCATGGGGCTTCTTTTGATGTTGAAACCAAACAGCTTCACTTTTAGCATAGTCGCCAAATATCCACCTTCCATTTACATTCATTACGCCAAATAATTGATCTGGATTATGTAAATCAGCTTTACCATTAACATATAATCCAATTTCTTTCTCAATTTCACGCCGTTTCTTAAAGCCTTCTTTTTCAGTTTTTGAAACATCACTATTTTTCACATAAATAACTTTGAATGTTGTTTCCTCTAATCGGAAATTATTCACTTTCTTTGTAAGTTCCTGAAAGGTTTCTCCCTCATAAATCACACGAACTCTCTCTTTAATAAATGGGCTGCGAGAAGGATCAATTTCTTCACAGCTTTCCAAAACTTTAGAATTAGAATCTTTCCCAAAAAAAGAACGCATTTCCAGAGCACACAAAGAGCTTTCATCCTCAGGATAGGAGTATGTATATACATAGATCGACAACTTCTGTTTATTAAAATCCAATTTACTTTCATCCTTTAGTATTTCAATTAGGGTGGTGGTGAAACCAATTCTTCAACAACTTTGATTAAGTGTTAACCCAAACTCTTAATAAGCAATATTTCCTAAACTACTTTTTATAGGATCTAACTCTGCATAATTCTATAAAGCCCATTCGCTCATAATCCTATCCAACATACATAAATTCACTTAATGGCATTTGCAGTTAAAT
>NZ_JBMERP010000145.1:0-3652 GCF_049310925.1 Virgibacillus sp. DJP39
TAAAAGGTTTTATTGTAGCTGCTGATTTTGATGGTGAGGCGAGAGAGTATGGTATTACGAACATTGAAGATGTGGTAATAGAGCCAAATACCGCTCCATTATCACAGTTAGAAAAAGTAAATAACAGTACTGCAACCGAAGATGATAAAAGCTATGGCTTGAGTATTGTCAACGATAAAGAAATAAATGAGGTTATTATAAATTATAGGTATTTAGGACTTTCTTTTGAAAAAAAGGTTCCTATTCAACACTAAACCTTGTTGTGTTAACAGGTGCGTTAGTACAATAAGTTCTCGCTGCTCTAGTTCAAAAAAAGGGAGATTATTTTAAGAAGAAATTTGCTTTAGGGGGGAAAGAATTTGCTGAAAGTATTAAGAATTATCTTATCAATATCCGTTGTCACATTAGGTAGCTATATTTTAATAACTCGAAAAATGGAATTATTGCCTTATTCTTTATTTTTAGTGGGTGTCCTAACGTTGGTATTAGGCTTAATTGAACTTAAAAAAGACAAAAGATCATTTTGGGGATTTATAAACATTGGTGCATCTGCGTTTGTATTTTTCGTTGTTATTTATACTTCACAATTCAGCTAACGGGTGCTTTAGTGGAACAAGGAGTTGTCGACTTGGCAGCTCCTATTGCTTATTGAAGTAACGAAGCAGGATTGTTGAAGAAGGAGGAGATTATTTGAATTCCAGATTGAAGTCGTTCCTTTCTAGTATTGTAGGTGTACTTGTAGGTATTATGATTATTAGTATTATTAGAAATGGACAAATAGATTGGGGTACAATTGGAGGTCTATTGGCTATAACTTTCTTAATATTATTTTTTAGATTAGGCTTAAATTTATATAAAAAAAATGAATAACAGTATTGAACAATAGGGTGCGTTACGGCTTATTGCACTAACGAAGCAGGATTGTTTAATAAGGGGATGTGCTAATGTGAAGAAATTGTTATTAACGATTGCTATTATAATTACTTTATTTTTATCGTTTGAATTTCTTGGCGTAAGCAACTTTATGCCAGATACAATTCATAATTCAACCATAACATCAGGCTTAATAACAGATAAAAAGTTAGATGAAGGTAATAATTACTTCATCAAATTAAAAGTTATAGATGAAAAACAAAGTAGTGGTACAAGGGAAGTTAAAATTAGGGTACCATCGGAAAATGTATGGAATCTAATCGAAATAGATAGAACATATTTTGTTGGTTTCCAATGGAAGAACAATGAAGTCCCCAAATTGACCCAAATCGAAATTAATGATGAATTTGCAGAAATATACGAGGGGAAGTTTTAAACTAACGGGTGCTTTAGTTGAAGAAGCAATTGAAAATAAAGATAAGAAAGATTTCAGTTCACTGAATTGAGATCTTTTATTTTAATTACGAATATCACTACAAATAGGTATACAAACTTAGTTACATTGAAACCCTAGTTGTTATTCTTAATCATAAGTATTGTAAAATGAATGTTTTAAATTTAGAACGTCATGTTAAATTTAAGTAAAGATATATAAAAAAACATAACAAAGCTGATTTCCTGTGGGGATTAGCTTTTTTTCTATGAAAAAATATAAAACATAAGTATTTATTTGAAATAAACGGAAATTACTTATAACAAGAGAAAATCTTAGGGAGGGTAAAATGTATATTAATAATGTTCGGGACACGATTAGGAAGTTAGATGATGGTGAATATGATGAATATCTGAAAAGACTAAGGCATGTTTTAAGAAGAATTTATAAGAAAAGTGTAAAACCATCTGAACTTAAACAACGGGTTGATGAGTTTACTAGTGGCAAAAATCCGAAAATTGATTACTTCGAAGCTTATTTACTAACATTTGATGAGTTTGCTACAAATGGTGCAATAAGTGCACTACATAATAAAAAGATACATATGCCTACAACGTGGAGGCAATTATTAGTAAGTACAACAGATGATCAACCTTTATCCCCTGATATTGCGGTCCATTTACAAGATGAACAAATACTAATACAAGTAAAGGCATTGTTTTATAACTCCGTGGGTTATTGCAAAAATAAAAATAAAGAACAGTTTTCATCAAATTTATATAGTTTTAATAACTTCTTAAAAATTAAATAAGTCAGAATCCGACCTATTATGCAATTGATAGGTCTTTTTTGCATGTTATGTAGTTTATAAATTACATAATATGTTAATAATAGTTGATAAATGTAATATAAAAAATACATCTTGTGGATATTTTTTGTAAAAATGTTTTATTTTCGAACAGTTAATCATGTGAAAAAATGTTTTTACAAAATATATTTCTTCTAAAACATTTTTTTTACCAAAATATATACTAGAAAAATTTAGAGCATGCAATAAGATATATACCTGTTTATGATGATAGCAGATAACATTAGCAATCAAGGGAGTGTCATCAATGGCAAAAAGGAAAACAACTTTAACCGAAAAGAAAATAGCCGAAATGGAGAAGGAAGGTCGTGGTCAGGGAGAGAAAGAAACCTATAAACCTTGGATTACGATTCAGGATTTCCCGTCAAATGGTCTAGCAACTAGAGGGAAAGGATGGAAAACAAATCGAATACATCAGTTTCTATCAAAACTAGAGCGTGACTACTTTTATGTATTGGAATGGAATAAAGCTGTTGTTGATATACAGGAACAATTTCCGTTGATTCGTGAAGATACACACTATATAGCAACGAACAAAGAAATCAAACATCCGTGCGATCCAAAATCCAAGGTGCCAATCGTAATGACTACGGATTTCCTTATTAGTGTTTCTACCGCCGCGGGTGAAAAATTTTATGCACGAACAATAAAACCTTCAAAGGAATTGGAAAACAAGCGAACCATTGAAAAGTTTGAGATTGAGCGTTCCTATTGGGAAGGTCGAGGAGTGGATTGGGGAATTGTAACTGAAAAGGAAATGCCCAGAAATCTTATCGATAATGTGGAATGGCTCCATTCATCCTATTTCAATATAACGGAATTAACCACATCAGTGCTTGATACGTACATGAGGGAAATGAAGTTATTTATTAATAAATATAACCGATCGATTATTGAAGTTGTAACAGAATTTGATAAGACATTTCAACTGGAAAATGGAATGGGTTTGGAGATTTTAAAACATTTAATTGCTCGTCGAGAATTCCGAGTTGAGGTCAATCAAAAAATTTATACGCATCTAAATGTTGAAGATGTATTCAAAATGGACTTCGAGTAATGAGAGGAAGGGATCAAATGTTTATTACTAATGATTTAATCTGTATCGAAGATGCTAACGGTGATAAACAAACGGAACGCATCCTCTGGATTGATGAAGGCAGTGTTATCTGTTACACCATAAATATTGAACAATCTAAAGCATTCCCCGTCAAACGGAAAATGTCGGATTTAATGCAATTGTACGAAGAAAAATTAATATCATTGATAAATAAAGATCCCTTTAGTTTTATTTATCAAAGTGAAGAAGAGTTGTCTGACTACAATAAATCTCTACGAGATGAACGATGGAGATGTATTAAATCCATGGTTTTACAGGAGCCAGAAATTTTTAGTAGTAAAGGAAGAGGGTCCTTTATTCAAGTCGCAATGAAAGAGACGGGAAAAACAAAACGTCTACTTTATAAGTACATGATGCAATT
>NZ_JBMERP010000146.1:0-3391 GCF_049310925.1 Virgibacillus sp. DJP39
ATTTAATGAAAAGTAATGATTAATGTAAAGTTGGTAGTTAAAAATAGATAGAATCATACTTACTTCTAACCCCAACTTTACATTATATTTTAGAAAAGCGTCTCAATAAAGGACATCAGATCTGCCTTTTCTTCATTAGAAAAGTATTCTGCACTATCCGGTGCTGTCTTTAGTGAGGCTCTTTCAATTGCTTCCCGCATGACTTCCGGATTAGACGTCAGATATACCTGAGTTGTTGTCACAGATGCATGTCCAAGGAAATCTCTGATATTATAAATACTTACACCATTATTAACAAGATGAGTTGCCTTACTATGTCTAAGACGATGTGGTGACAGATTTTCCTGAAAAGGTTCATCATTCGTCTCTTTGGCAAGTTTCTGGTACTTGTTCAGGATATGGGAGATACCTGCCCGCGTTAGGCATTCTCCCCTGCTATTACAGAACAATGGTTTTTCAGGCTGACGCCCATATATTCTTATATATTTTTCCAGAATTTTGCCTGTTTCCTGCATAATAGGTATTTCACGATATTTGTCGCCCTTGCCTTTTATGAAAATTTTACATATATCACCCAAGCTAATATCTGATGTGTTCAGGCTAATGAGTTCCTGAACCCTGCACCCCGAATCATAAAGCAATGATAGTATAGCCATATGTCTAATCCCTGATCGTGTGTTACCATCTGGCATGCCTAGGAGCTGTTTTGTTTCTGTTTCTGTCAAATAGGCAGGGGGTTTCTTTTCTGTTTTTTTGAATGGGATATGGATAATCTGACTACAATGGTCTGCCCATTCTGGAGTCGTTGCCAATACATATCCCCAAAATGATTTTAAATGCGCAAGACGTACATTCCGCGTAGATATCGCATTTTTCCTTCTATTTTCCAGCCAATGAAGGAATTCTATAATGCACGTTTTGTCAACATTTTCTATGGAAAGCCTTGAGACAGACAATTTGTTCTCCTCAAGAAAAGTGAACAGAAGTTTAAAGGTGTCCCTATAGGAAGCCACCGTATTTCTGCCATATCCTTTTTGTGCTATCAGATAGGATAAAAAATAGGTTTGTACATAGTGGGACAATGGTTTAGTTTTCATCACACACCTCCGGAATCAGGCTTCTCAGACGAGATTCTTTCTTGATAAAGTCGCTGTATCCATGTTCAGTTAGATGAATATAACGCTCTGTATCGGACAGATTTACATGTCCAACATAGGCTGCGAGAATTGGGACTGCCGTATAAAGGTTCATACCAGACTCCAACATTCGGTTCAGGCTAGCCGTGCAAAACGAATGACGGACATCGTGAATTCTTGGCATTCTCCCCTGGGGAGTACGGATTTCTGCTATTGAATAGATTTTTTTGAACATGTACCTCATGGCATGATAGGAATAGCCTGTTCCGGTATAAGGTGAAATAAATAAATACTGCCGTGATTCATGGCGGTGCTGTAATTTGGAAAGATATTTTCCAACTGTTGCTGAAAGACTTTCCGACATGGGTACGTATCTAGATACATTATTTTTTGATTTATATACAATAAGTAGTTGGTTAGCCATGTCCACATCCTGGATTTTAAGCGAAAGGACTTCCCCGATACGCATCCCAGTTCCAATCAAAATACGGATGATGACAGGATAAACCAGACAATGGGTGTGTGGTCTTCTTCCTTGTGGAAGCTGATCGGCTGCCAGGGTAATGGAACCCAGTTCAGCTTCCGAAAAAATGTATGGACGGAATGGCACATATACTTTCTTCATATATTTGCGTGGTATTTCATAGGAACCGATCCCCAAACTTCGAAGAAAAGCTGAGAACTGACGGAAATCCGAAACGCGAAGTCCCCTAGTTGCTGGACTTTCCTTTTCTCTTTCACGTAGGATGAATTCTGCCACTTCATGACTGATTTCCAAACTGTCGCAAGCAAGGGTAAGCTCTTGATTTAGTGATTTCAATCTGATCAGTGTGGAATGTGTCACTTTTTCACCTTGACCACGTTTAAACATGATATATTTTACGAAATAATCCTTGAAAATTCCTTCTTGGAAAGCTTGAAATTCCTTATCATTCAGCATACGGCATCACCTCCATGGAGGCTTTTCTCAACTGGGAAATATCGGACCAGATGTACCTAGTGGTTGTCTGGGGTGATGTATGTCCAAGGATCGTGGCAATTTCGCTGATCTGAACACCGTCCGACATCATACCAGTTGCCAAGCTGTGTCTCATGGAGTGAAGTCCAGCATGCTTCCGATCTGTATTGATCCCGGCTTTCTTAAAGCAGGCGCGGACTTTTTCCGAAAAGTGGTTATCATCGGCATATGGCACATGGGGTGGTCTTTGCCTAATAAAAATATAATCATCTATAGTTTGGGGTCTGGCGTTTTTTATATAGTCCAGTAGCGCTAGGCATACTTCCTGTATTAAAGGGAGCTCTAAATATCTTTTGGTCTTTTGTTGGCTAAGTCTAATACACCGCTTTCTCCAGTCAACGTTCGAAAATTGGAGGGTCCTGATATCAGAAGAACGGAGCCCATACACACTAGCAAAAAGCATCATTAGATACAACATTTTTCCCTGCCTAGAGGCTCTGTCAACGGAATCCAGTACCTTTCGTATTTCCTTGGTAGAATAGGCTGATTCCAACCTCTCATGTTTGTTCGTGTGAAGGTTTTCCAAATAGGAATCAAATCTAAATTTCAAATTATTACTGATCATCGGGCAGGAAAAATAACTTCTGATGGTATAGAGAATATTCGTTTTTCCTGTAGAAGAATAGTGCCCCTCAAGGGTTCCGATAAAATCAACAAACGTTTGGGCATCCAAGTGGTCAATCGAAGAACACCCACCTTCGAAAATAAAAATAAAAAAGGGTTTCAATCTCCCGATACGGGTTCTTATCGTACTGCGACTACATCCTTTTGATACCAACCACTCATCATAAAGCTGGATATCTTTCTGGAAGGTTTCTGGTATTGAAGTGGAATGATAAATGTACCTTCTTGCCAAACCGCGTCCATTCAAAGTATCTCTGATAAATAGTATTGCTCGCGCCTTACGCTTTTTACATTCGGTTGAGGGGCGCATGTATGGACTTACCCCTGTTACCTGTTCATAATATTTCGGTACATTGTCCACTGGCGTGCAAGATGATTCCTGTTTACAAAATAGAAGGAAGTCGTCAATGACGCGACAATAAATATACGCCAGTTTGGAATCTGGTAGATTAGTTGTTACCTGATCTTTCAATTGATCCATCTTCAACCGAAGTTTTTTAAATGAAATAAAATCAGCCATTTTCATTGTCTCCTTTCATAATTAGGCTGATTCTAGTATTGGCCATTAATGTAAAGTTATATTCAATAAAATCTTTGTATATACTATATTTTT
>NZ_JBMERP010000147.1:0-3328 GCF_049310925.1 Virgibacillus sp. DJP39
TGCAACTTTAGGTTAACAAAAAGAGAGGGAAATGGGTGTATTTTTTTGTCATTTTTTAAAATGTTTTCAGGACCCGACATGATAAAGGACACCACCACATTCAGTATAGAGCCAAAAATAGAAAAATAGTGCTATTTTGAATTATAAATGTTCTCAAAATGTAAAAAAATAGTGCTATACATTTTAATGTATAACACTTCAAAAGTATGATTTCAGTTTATCTTGGTTCTACTATTAGTTTAATTGCCGTTCTTTCTTCATTATCAATCATGATATCAGTAAATGCTGGGATACATATTAAATCTACCCCACTCGGTGCTACAAAACCTCGGGCTATTGCTACTGCTTTCACGGCCTGGTTTAATGCACCAGCACCGATAGCCTGCAACTCTGCTGTGCCACGTTCTCGTAGTACGTTTGCAAGTGCGCCTGCAACTGAATTTGGGCTGGATTTTGCTGAAACTTTTAATACATCCATTACTAGTACCTCCCTTATTTGCTAATGTAGTTCTAATGCTACTATATTCTTGGAGATGATAGCTTATTACCCCTATTATGCATTAAAGATTCTAAACATTCAAATAGTCAACTAAAAAAAGGATGGTCGTCGTTAATCATGATCCGCTCAATATGTGTAGTCTTTCCACTTTTTTCATCTACTGTTGCTAAAATACCATTTAACTGTGTTCTTCCCTTTTTATCGGTTTCAAAACGTACAGGTAAATTTGTCATAAATCGTTTGATCACTGCTTCCTTCTCTACTCCCAATATACCATCGTATGGACCAGTCATACCTACATCGGTTATATAACCAGTACCTTGTGGTAAAATCCTTTCATCAGCTGTTTGTGTGTGCGTGTGTGTACCTACCACGATACTTGCCCGTCCATCAACATACCAACCCATCGCTTGTTTTTCACTTGTTGCCTCTGCGTGAAAATCAAGAAATATGACAGATGTACGCATCTTTGCCTCGGCAATTAATTCATCTACCTTGCGAAATGGATCGTCGAGTGCTGGAAGAAAGGTTCGACCTTGTAAATTAATAACCGCAATTTCCTTTCCATTAATGTTTATGTAAACAATTCCATTGCCAGGTGTACCTTCTGGGAAATTGGCTGGCCGAATCATATATTTTGCGCTATCAATAAATTCAAAGATTTCTTTTTTATCCCAAGTATGGTTACCCATTGTAATAACCTGTGCACCGTATTCTAAAAACTGTTTATAGATTTTTTCTGTTATACCTTTTCCAGATGCAGCGTTTTCTCCATTAATAATTGTCATTGTCGGGCGGAACTTTTCTTTTAATTTAGGTAAATATTCCTTTATCATATCTCGTCCTGGAGATCCAACAACGTCCCCTATAAATAATATTTTCATTATCAATCATTCCTATCTTGTAAAGTAAGACTAGTGTTGCATAAGAAAAAAATGTTGTCAAAAACTAGGCTGAAAAAACGTCTACATATTGCTTCTACAATCTTTCAATTTCTAATAACTATTATAGATTACTATCTTCTAGTAAGAACTAGTTTCTAAATTATGTACTTGATTTCTTAAATATTTACAAAAAAAAATAAAAGCGGCTCTAACTCCGCTTTTATTTTGCATACTCTACTGTTCTTGTTTCCCTTATTACAGTTACTTTAATGTGGCCAGGATAATCTAGCTCATTTTCTATTCGTTTTCGAATTTCCCTAGCAACTTTTATTGATTCAAGATCATTGATTTCATCTGGTTTGACGATTATTCGAATTTCTCGACCAGCTTGGATTGCAAATGACTTTTCAACGCCTGTAAATGATTCAGAAATTTCTTCCAGTTTTTCAAGACGTTTGATGTAATTTTCTAATGTTTCACTTCTTGCGCCAGGACGTGCAGCTGAAAGTGCATCTGCTGCAGCCACAAGAACAGAAATAACTGAAGTAGCCTCTTCGTCACCGTGGTGGGAAGCAATTGCATTAATAACAACCTCGTGCTCCTTGTATTTGACACCAAGTTCTTTCCCGATTTCCACGTGACTGCCCTCTACTTCATGATCAATTGCCTTACCAATATCATGAAGTAATCCAGCTCTACGTGCTAGTTTCTCATCTTCACCTAATTCTGCAGCTAGCAATCCAGATAGATATGCAACCTCAGTAGAATGCTTCAATACATTCTGTCCATAGCTAGTACGATATTTTAGACGACCAAGTATTTTAACAAGATCCGGATGTAGACCATGTACACCGATTTCGAACGTTGTTTCTTCACCAATTTCCCGTATATATTCATCAACTTCACGACGAGCCTTATCAACCATTTCTTCAATTCGAGCTGGGTGAATTCGACCATCCTGTACAAGTTTTTCTAACGCCATACGAGCTGTTTCTCTTCGAATTGGATCAAAACCAGATAATATCACTGCTTCTGGTGTATCATCAATGATTAAATCAATACCAGTTAAGGTTTCTAATGTACGTATGTTACGACCTTCACGTCCAATTATCCGCCCTTTCATTTCATCATTTGGAAGATTCACAACAGACACTGTAGTTTCTGCTACGTGATCAGCTGCACAGCGCTGTATTGCTAAAGAAAGGATACTTTTTGCTTTCTTATCAGCTTCTTCTTTCGCACGATTTTCAGCGTCTTTTATCATTATTGCCGATTCATGTGTCACTTCTTGTTCGATTCGCTCTAAAATGACCTGTTTAGCTTGGTCAGTTGTATATCCTGAAATGCGTTCAAGCTCCGTTTGCTGCATTTGTATCATTGCTTCCACTTTGCCTTCCATTTCTTCAATTTGTTGTTGTTTTTCTGTTAGTGAATTTTCTTTCTTCTCTAACGAGAGCTCACGCTTATCAAGCGTCTCACTTTTTCTGTCCAGATTTTCTTCTTTATGCATAAGACGAGTTTCTTGCTTTTGTGTTTCATTTCGTCTTTCACGCAAGTCCTGTTCTGTTTGTTGGCGAAGTTTATGATTTTCATCTTTCGCCTCAAGAAGTGCTTCTTTTTTCGAAGCATCTGCATTTCGATGTGCTTCATCAACTATTTGTTTAGCTAATTTTTCCGCACTGGAAATTTTAGCTTCTGCAATAGATTTACGAATCAGATAACCAACAACAATACCGACGATTAGGGCAAACAAAATGGAGATGATTAGTGTTGTCATTAAGTCCAAGGTTTCACCTCCCATTGTTATAAAGTTGTACAATACATTATTGTCGGCATTTACCAAATTTAGCTAAAAAATATCAATATTTGTATAATGCATTTAAAATAATTATACATCCTAATTTTAATTGTCTACTTTACCATTGTCAAGGAAACGTAACAATTA
>NZ_JBMERP010000148.1:0-2597 GCF_049310925.1 Virgibacillus sp. DJP39
TGTTTATGGCATAATAAAAATACATAGTTTGGCGGTGTAAAAGTACATAAGCATTTTCGCTAAAAAAGCCTTGCCAGTCATCCAAAAATCTATTAACCTCTTCATGTGATCAGCTAAAAAACATGAGGAGGAAATGAAAGGATGCTGGCAATGGCTCAAATAGACTATATCAAACATTTAAGGGATGTAAAAGAGATGGACATAAATGCCATCGCAAAAGAGTTGAAGGTAAATTGGAGAACAGTCAAGAAGCATGCAGATAGGACAGACTGGAGTGAAGATACTTCAAAGAGAAAGAAGGCTTATCGGGTATTGGGGAATTATATTGATATTATTGAAGTTTGGCTGTTGGAGGACATGCGTCGTCATAAGAAACAGCGACATACCAACATTCGCATTTATCATCGTTTACGTGATGAATGCGGATTCGAGGGGGGAACAAGAACCGTTACGGATTATGTATCCAAGCGTAAAAAGGAATTACGTAAAGATATAGATAAGCACACATACATCGATTTAATTCACCCAGGGGGAGAGGCACAAGTAGACTTTGGAACTGCGGAAATTGTACATGATCAAAAGGTAATTCAAATTAAATATCTAGTTATGTCTTTCCCCTACAGTAACGCTGGTTTTATGTACATCCTCCCAGCCGAAAACGCTGAATGCCTTTTATATGGGCTTCAAGCATTGTTTGAGCGAATAGGAGGTGTACCAAGGAAGCTTTGGTTTGATAATTTGTCAGCTGCCGTAGTTCATATTAAAAAGGATGGAAAGAGGCAACTTACTGATTTATTTCAGCGATTTAAATTGCACTATGGATTCCAAACCACTTTCTGTAATCCAGCGAAAGGAAATGAAAAAGGGAACGTTGAAAACAAGGTAGGCACCAGCCGCAGAAATTGGTTGGTACCACAGCCAGAGATGGAATCTTGGGAACAAATTAATGAAATGATGAGAAAAAAGGCAAACGACTTTTTGGAAGAGATCCATTATGAAAAGAAATGTCCCATCAGAAGTCTGTGGGAAGAGGAGCACCAAAAGCTGCGCTTCCTTCCAAGCGAATCCTTTGAGGTAATGAAATTATCTGGGGCATCACTGGATAACTATAGACGGTTCCGTTGGGAAAAAGAGTTCTTTACTGTGCCATCTGGTGCAGGTCATGAATCGGTATTAATTAAGGCTTATTGGGATCGTCTTGAGGTACTTAATTCGGATTATGAAAAAATGGCAGAGTTTCCGCGTCCCTACACATTTAAGGAGCAGGTTATTGACTGGAAGAGTGAATTAGCGATTATTCAAAAGAAGCCAAGGGCTTTAGAGTATACGTGGGTTTATTCCCTTCTCCCAGAAAGAATTCAATTATATTTAAATCAACTAGATAGCCCAGTTCGAAAGAAACGAATAGCACAATTAACAAAATGGTTAAAAGAAGGTTACACGATTAACCAAGTGGATAATGCGCTAGCAGAAGTTTCTGTTCATCTGTGGGATCAGGAAGGTATTGTTTACCAATCCCTTTACCGTCAAATTCACAGTAGCCCAGAATTTGAATTCCTACCTGAAGCGCATACGCCTCATGAACTAAAAGATTATGAGCCTGATTTAAATGCTTACAATAGATTAGTGAGTGGAGGTGCTCGTTCATGAATGCTTCCCACATTCAGGATTATTGTAAAAAACTAAAACTTGCTTACATTGGCGAAGCATATCACCATATCGAGGCAGAGACACGGGAGGAATTTCTTTTAAAGCTTTTAGAAATTGAATTACATTCAAGACAGACGGCGAAAATGGAACGACTTGTAAAGAAGGCTGGTTTCAGTAACCATAAAACGCTAGAAGATTATGATTCTTCGTTATCCATAACGTTGCCGCCCTCGATTATGCTGGATGAGTTAAAGAATTTATCCTTTTTAGAGAAGAAAGAGAATGTCATGATGGTGGGAACAGTGGGAACGGGAAAGTCGCATTTTTCGACGGCACTAGGCGTTGAAGCTTGTAGACATGGCAAGGAGGTTCGTTTTTATCGAGTAGGAGATTTAGTTTCAAAGTTGTTAGAAAAACATCATAACGGAAGCATTAACCGATTCCTTCGGGATCTAAAGAAGGCGGACCTTGTCATATTGGATGAACTAGGATTTATTCCATTTCATAAAGATGGGGCCGAACTACTTTTCAGTGTAATCGCCGAGTGTTATGAACAAACAAGCATTATCGTTACATCCAACCTGGAATTTGGCCAATGGAATACAGTATTCGGGGACAAACGTTTGACAGCAGCAATAATTGATCGCCTGGTGCATCACGCGCATATTCTATCTTTCTCAGGTGAAAGTTATCGATTACGGAATGCCTTATCAAAAGCAGATGAAACAAGGCAAAACTAGACAAATGGATAAGAAATAGTGGACCTTGAAAACAAAATAGAGAACTTTCCACAAGAGATCAAGAATTTTAGATTTGATCCATTCTAACAGGAGTGGATCTTGCCTGAAATTCACTGTAAATAAATTGATAAAATGGATAATTTAGACTGGTAGGGGGTTATGTACAAATTCACCGCCATTTTGTGTACTTTTTACTTGCCAAACACA
>NZ_JBMERP010000149.1:0-2562 GCF_049310925.1 Virgibacillus sp. DJP39
ATGATTTTCTTATCGTTATTAATAAGTCTTTTTTTATGATAAAATGGAAAAGTCTGATGTTAGCAGTAAGAAAAGTATAAATACTTTCCATAACTGTGTAAGTGCAACTAAGGTTTCCGCCATTAAGGCATGGTGATAACCCAAGTTTTCTAATCCTATTAAGGGGAGATTGCATGAAACGATTGTTGTTATTGAATGGACCCAACCTAAATATGTTAGGTAAAAGAGAAAATGATATTTATGGTGATTTTACATTGGGGGATATTGAAAACTCTTTAGGAACCCTTTTGATGGAAAAAGGCTATAAACTTGAATGTTTTCAATCAAATCATGAAGGGGAGTTAATTGACAAGCTTCAAGAATCAAATGGAGTGTTTGATGGTGTTATTTTTAACCCTGCTGCATATACGCATACCAGTATAGCACTTCGTGACACTATTAAGGCAATTCAGACCCCTGTGATTGAAGTACATATTTCAAACGTCCATCAGCGTGAGGAGTTTAGGCATAAATCCTTACTTGCACCGGTATGTTATGGTCAAATTGTTGGTTTGGGTATAACTGGCTATAAATTAGCAGCGATGGCATTTTTAGAAAATAGACAGAAGGGAATGGGATTTTAATGGGAAAAATAGAAAAGCTAAGAGCGGCATTATCTAGCAATGAGTTGGATGCAATTATTGTTACAAATCCATACAACAGAAGATACATAACAGGATTTACCGGAACAGCAGGAGTAGCAATCATAAGTAAGAATGATACGCTTTTTTTAACTGATTTTAGATATACTGAGCAAGCCAATGAACAAGCAACCGAATTTACAATAGTAGAACATAAAAAAAGCATAGTTGAGGAAATTAGTAATCAGTTAGACAAGTTAGATGTGTCACGTGTTGGTTTTGAAAAAGATCATATGACATTTGCAACATATGAAATTTACAATAAAACAATTCAAAAAGATTTAATTCCAGTTAGTGGTCTTGTTGAAAAGATCCGTTTAATCAAAAATAATGAGGAAATTACAATTTTAAAAGCTGCTGCTAAAATTGCTGATGATGCTTTTGAACACATTAAAGGTTTCATCAAACCAGGTGTTAAAGAAATTGATGTATCAAATGAACTTGAATTTTTTATGCGTAAGCAAGGTGCAACCTCTTCAAGTTTTGACATTATTGTAGCTTCTGGTTATCGCTCGGCACTCCCACATGGTGTTGCAACTAACAAAAGGATAGAAAGCGGTGAATTGGTAACGCTTGATTTTGGTGCGCTTTACAAAGGGTATTGCTCAGATACTACACGCACAGTAGCAGTGGGTGAGATTAGTGATGAATTAAAGGATATTTATAATACCGTACTAACAGCACAATTAAAAGGTGTGGAAGGTATAAAACCTGGTATAACAGGGGTAGAAGCTGATGCAATAACACGTGATTATATAAAGGAAAAAGGTTATGGGAAGTATTTTGGCCACTCAACAGGACATGGCATTGGGCTTGAAGTCCATGAAGGGCCAGGGCTGTCAGTTAAGTCAGAAATGAAGCTTGAGCCTGGCATGGTTGTTACTGTCGAACCAGGTATATATATTCAAAACGTTGGTGGCTGTCGTATTGAAGATGACATACTAGTTACTGAGACAGGTTATGAACGTTTAACACACGCTTCTAAAGAGTTAATACAGCTGTAAGAATAGTTACAAAGGGAGGATTTAAGAAATGATTTCAGTTAACGATTTTAAAACAGGTTTGACAATAGAAGTGGATAATGATCTATGGCAGGTAATGGATTTCCAACATGTGAAACCAGGTAAAGGTGCTGCATTTGTAAGATCGAAGCTAAGGAATCTGCGGAACGGAAATATTCAGGAAAAAACATTTCGTGGTGGGGAAAAGGTAGAAAAAGCACATATCGAAAATAAAAAAATGCAATACCTTTATGCTTCAGGCGATGCACATACGTTTATGGACACAAATACCTATGAACAAATAGATATACAAGCGAAGCAAATTGAACAACAATTAAAATATATAAAAGAGAATATGGATGTTCAAGTAATAACTCATGGTTCAGAAATTCTTGGGGTAGACCTTCCTAACAAAATTGAATTGGCGGTAACAGAGACAGAGCCTGGCGTGAAAGGTGATACTTCAAGTGGTGGAACTAAATCTGCAACACTTGAAACTGGTATAACCGTTCAAGTTCCTTTTTTCATTAACAATGGTGATGTTTTAATAATTAACACTTCTGATGGGAAATATGTTTCCAGAGCACAGTAGTTTTTAAACACATTAATACTTATCAAAACAGATACCTGATTTTGAATGATTACTATAGAGCAATGAAAAAGAGCAGTCAAACGACTGCTCTTATTTATTGTTTAGGAAACTATAGATTTCAAAGGCTGTTGATAACTAGATACCTAAAGAGCCACGTCTAGCTCCAGCGCCCATTGCCCTTCAGGCGCCTCTTTGCGATAACAGTTCGACATTAGTCGAACGTCCCACAACTGACGCTCCGTGTTTCCCTTATCTCATACGGTGCCTTCTAGGTCATATGGCAATAAAC
>NZ_JBMERP010000150.1:0-2515 GCF_049310925.1 Virgibacillus sp. DJP39
CTACATCGCCGATATCAAACTATGCGTTGGACTTAAATGAAACCGCCGTATACGGAACCGTACGTACGGTGGTGGTGTGCTGTGAAAGGCATATCGGAGATGAGGGAAGGCCCCTTGATAGGAATTGAATCAGGCAAATCTATCAAACAGCCCTAAGCTGCTGCAATTAAGAGTTGTGGTAGTAAGCGTCTAGGGAAAAGGTTGTACTAAAACAATCATGTGAGATATACAAAGATGAACGAAAGTGAACCGCTGAAGAAGTATCGATAACGTAAAGTTTTGTCAAAACCTATCGTTCACCACTAAATAGGGACAAGAGCAGTAGATGACCTGAAAAGCTGACTGCTTGGCAAACGGTATTAAGGCGGCATGAGTGTATATCAGGCTCTGATATGAAACACAGGAACCTGTACCACGATGACAAGTGAAAAGACACAAGCCACAGAAAGGCGAGGTTGAAATAGCGAAGCGTGATACAGGGGCGGAGGTGCTCGTAGTAGTAATGAAGTTGCTGTAATGGTAACAGAGCGAAGGGGCACCGTCATTCAACTCGAAAACTGATAACAACTGTGAGAACAGGAGGATTTGATGAAACAGAGTAAGCCATATAGCATTTCAAAGCAAGTTGTTATTTCCGCGTTCGAGAAAGTGAAAGCGAATAGAGGGAGTGCGGGAATTGACGGTCAAGACTTAAAAGAATTTGAAGAGAACCTCAAAGGGAATCTGTATAAAATTTGGAACAGAATGAGTTCCGGAAGCTACTTCCCTCCACCAGTTAAGCTGGTCGAGATACCTAAGAAAACTGGCGGAAAACGGGGTCTTGGAATTCCAACAGTCGAAGACAGAGTTGCACAGATGGTAGTTAAGATGGACTTGGAACCGAAAGTCGAACCAATATTTCATGAAGACTCCTATGGATACCGACCTAATAAGTCAGCTCTTGATGCAATAGGACTAGCGAGAAAAAGGTGCTGGAAATATGACTACGTCATAGAATTTGACATCAAAGGTTTGTTCGATAACATTGATCATGAACTTTTAATGCGGGCGGTACAAAAACACACAAAAGAGTCATGGATAATTATGTATATAGAAAGATGGCTCAAGGCACCTTTTGTTAATTCGGAAGGTAACAGGATTGAGCGAAACAGTGGGACACCACAAGGTGGCGTAATAAGTCCTGTTCTTGCAAACCTGTTCATGCATTATGCGTTTGATATGTGGATGGTACGAACAAATTCTTACTCACCGTTTGAGCGGTATGCTGATGATGCCATTATACATTGCAAGACTGAAAATGAGGCGCAAGAAATATTGGGGAAACTGGATCAAAGATTGAAGAAATGTAAGCTTGAACTACACCCGAAGAAAACGAAGATTATCTACTGTAAAGACAAGGATAGGAATGACGAGTATCCAGTAACGAAATTTGATTTTTTAGGATACACATTTCGAAGAATATTTATCAAAGATAGATTAGGAAGATTGCAGTTTAATTTTTTACCATCGGTTAGTAATAATTCTGCTAAAGCCTTTCGAGATAAAATAAAAATGATGAGAATTCATAGTTTTACAGGGAGAAAAATTGAAATGATAGCAGAAATGATAAATCCGACGGTTAGAGGTTGGCTGAACTATTTTAGAAAATATAATCCGTCAGCGGTGAAATACTCCATCGATTGTCTTAATCGGAGATTAGTCAAATGGGCAATGTGTAAATTCAAGAGGTTCAGAGGTCATCGAACACGAGCAGAAAGTTGGCTCAAAGAACTTGCAAAAAGAGAGCCCAAAATGTTTCCACACTGGGCTCTTGGAATGACTCCTTGATGGCTGAATGATAAGAGCCGTATGAATCGAGAGGTTCACGTACGGTTCTGTGAGAGCCTTTGGGTGAAACTCCCATTGGCTACTCGACTGAGAGGTCGGGGGTTAGTCACCCCCTCCTACTCGATTGTAATTTGCGTAACGTTGTAAATCCCCAATTTCCTGGCGCTCCCCCTTTGAAGTCATTACTTTATAGATGTTGAAGGTTAATCGTATATTACAGCTTTTCCTTGTTCACGTAATTTTTTTAAAGATGTAAGCATATGATTTATTTGCTCATCGGAATGTCTTTCCCATGAACTTAATTCGGCTATTATTTTCAAAGGCGATTTAGACCTATAAGAACGTGTTGGATTTCCTGGAAATTTTTTGTCAGTTAAGTTCGGATCATTTTCAAAATCACCTAATGGTTCTACAATGTAAATTCTTTCTTTTGATTTAGCTGTTGCTAATTCAGCACCCCATTTAGCCGCTTCTAATGTTGCAGTGAAATATATATAGTTCGATTTTTTGTCTTGGTAATTTGATAAGTGTTGCGCTTCTAGAAGATCTCCAGTTTTTAGTTCTGCTTTAGAACCATGAAAGAAAGGACCATTATCTAAGACATCTTGTTTGTCATTCATACTGTTATATACACCTCTTATATTTTTAGATTTGTATATAACAGTATAGGACAGGAGCTTTAGAAAGG
>NZ_JBMERP010000151.1:0-2502 GCF_049310925.1 Virgibacillus sp. DJP39
TTCGACAGCCTGAGGCTCACTGATCAGTGAGCCTTTCTGGTTCTCAAAAAACTATTGCATTGGAGGACTTGCTCCACCAAACGTATCTGTATCTGGGTCACCCGTAAAAGGACCTGTAATTATTCTTGCATCATCACTTCTAAACATTTGCGAAGCAGAACCTCCCATTGAAAGTTCAGGGTAAAGCTTGGAATATTGTTTGTCACCGAAGGATTTTTCAAAACCGCCACCTTGCATGTCTGCGACTCTTTCGATAGCTTCTTTAAATAATAAAGCATGCGCTTCCTCACGTTGAACAAGAAAATCAAACATTTCTCGTGCACCAGGGTCAGTTACATGGCGATGGAGTTCTTCATAAACTTTTCTGGCCCTGAGTTCCGCAGCCAAGTCGGATTGAAGATCAGCCATTAAATCACCGACTGTATTAATATAATTTCCAGTGAAAGGTGTACCTGATGAATCGATGAAATCCGGCCCGTGTCCACCTAAATAAACGCTTTTTTGAACGGTGGAATTCTGGTTTATAATCTGGTTTAGGTAACCATTAGCATTACCCATTGTTGCTCCTTCCTGCCTCATTGTTTGTTCACCACTACCCATTACATTAGGGTCGACATCTGTTCCGCCCATAAGCTGGGTAATGCATTCCCCAACCATTTCCAAATGGGATATTTCTTCTGTGGATATATCAAGAAGTAAGTCACGAATTACAGGATCTTTTGTAGTAAAGCTATGTGCAAAGTATTGGAGGCAAGCTTTAAGTTCACCATTTGCACCTCCAAATTGTTCTAGTACAGCAGCTGCAAATGCCGGGTTCGGCCCTTTGACATTTACCGGAAACAACAATTCTTTATTGTGCATAAACATGGTTTGTAGCCCCTTTGTTATTTAATTCAATTCGATCATTTTTAGTGTCTCTTACAGGTCCTGTTTTATTCGTATAATTCACCGCTCGGGATGCTGCAGCAATTGCAATAGTAATTTTCTCGTAAAAGTGATACCGTTAAACTAATGTAGAAGTAATGACAGAGTAGAATGGGGTATTAGAGTGAATGAATATTATTACGATAAATTATTAAACATAAACACAGGGGGAAACCCAAAGGAATTGCATAGATCTATCCATTATTACCCATATGAGCCAACACAATATAGTGCACTGAAGATTTTATTCAATAACTTTGAAGTGAATAAAACGGACCATGTAGTTGACTATGGATCTGGAAAAGGTAGGCTTATCTTTTATATCAATTATTTTTACCAGGCCGAGGGTGTGGGGATAGAGATGGATGAGACTTTACATCATATAGCAGTTCAGAATCAAAGCAGTTACCTGATTAAAAATAGTAAGAGTACGGATAAGATAAACTTTCTATGTTGCCTTGCAGAAGCCTATGAAATCAAACCTGCAGACAATCTTTTCTATTTTTTTAATCCATTTTCAAAAGAGATTTTTATGACAATTGTAAACAAAATTTTAATCTCAGTGGAACATAATCCTCGTGAGATTGAACTAATTTTGTACTATGCTTCTGAGGATTACACGTATTTTTTGGAGAATGACACATCTTTTGAGTTAAGGAAGGAAATTAGGTTACCAGCTTATAATCATGATAATTATGAAAGGTTCTTAATTTATCATCTTTACCAGTAGTTAATGAATACCTCATATTTGTAGTGAAAGTGATAATTAATAATAGAAAATCTCAGTCAAATGGACTGAGATTTTTCTTCTATTTATTTTCAATTGCTCCATTTGTTGAGTAATTATTAAAGTTGTTTTGAGAAGTAAAGAGTTAAATCATCATCATTGACACATTCGGTATATTGTTCCAATTGTTTACCCTTGTACCAGACTCCAGTCCCGTCTGGGATGTAACCTAGTTTTACGTACATTCTTTGAGCAGAGCCATATCCAGAATGTAATCCTACTGACAGTGACACAAGGTCACCTTTCTCTTTTACAATACCTTCAACGACTTCCATCATTTTTTTACCGATGCCGATTTTCTGAAATTTAATAAGTACATTTAGGTCAATAATTTCAGGAATGTTTTTAAATGCGAAAGGACCAGTAGTTGAATTTGGGAATATTGTAACGTATCCTGCAACTTCTTTGTTCATTTCCGCCACTATAATTGTTTGCTCATCATTTTTTTGCTGGTTAAAATAGCCATCAAATAATTCAATTGGCTTATCCCAATTCTGTGCTGTGAAAGCATCAACAAATTTTTGTGCATCGCTTTTAACCATAGAACGAATTACTAAGCTATCGTAGTTATAATAGATCACTTGGCTATTCACACCTTTTTCATGAAATCGTATTTCTTTGTTCCGATTAACTTACGCAGGTTGACAGAACAAGTAGTGCATAGATAACTTTAAGAGAAAGTAATAACTCAAAGACAGTACAAATAAGCGATTGGAGCTACCAATCGACAACCCCTTCTTTCATCAAACCCCAATTTGCTTTAAGAATCAGTACTCATAAATCAATATAAG
>NZ_JBMERP010000152.1:0-2467 GCF_049310925.1 Virgibacillus sp. DJP39
GTAAGCGTCAAATAGTACCCACATTTTAATAGTTAAGCATCCATGCGATAATCTTCTTAGAAATCAATTCGGGAGGTTATGCGATGACTCAAACAGACAAGAGAATAGAATGGAAAGCTCGGTTTGATGCATGGAAATCAAGTGGTTTCAGTGTAGCTGAGTGGTGCCGGGAACAAGGGGTAAAGGAACATCAAATGTATTATTGGATTCAAAAGTTTGAAAGCGATGAAAGATCCCCTGAACAAGTGACACCTGAAACACAGTGGCTAACAGTCAATGTGGAAGATGAACCCCGAAACACCACAACGCGGGAGCCCGTATTCATTCATTTCGGTGCGATTTCAGTCGAAGTTCGTCCAGGGGTTAATATGGGTTTAGTTTCTGATATTGTTCATGTGTTACAAAGCGAATGTTGACGAACTCCCATTTTGAGCGGGTTTACCTTGCCCAAGGCAGTACGGATCTTCGCAAATCGATAGACGGTCTAGCTGTCATTGTAAAAGAGTGCTTTAATCTGGATCCCTTTTCCCCCTGCTTATTCGTATTCTGCAATCGAAAACGTGATAAGCTAAAAATCCTACAATGGGAACATAATGGTTTTTGGCTTCATTATCGGAGACTGGAACGCGGAACGTTCCACTGGCCATCGGAAAAGGACGCAGCCCCCATGGATATCAGTCCACGGCAACTGCGTTGGCTACTGGATGGTCTACCAATGAAACAAACACAGGCGCACAAAGAAGTGAAAGCTCGCACCATTCTATGAAATAAAAATAAGGAAATAAAGATAGGGAATTCGGCTTTTCAAGCCGGCTTCTTTGTCGTATACTTGTTTTATGGAAACTACAGCGCATACTTCAACAGACAAAATTGAATATTACATAGCGCGCACGGAAAAGTTGGAAATGGAAAACGAAGCGTTAGAGGCAAAAATAAAATGGTACGAGGAGCAATTTCGTCTCAGTCAGCAATACCGTTTCGGGTCTTCCAGTGAGAAGATGCACCCAGACCAACTTTCCCTTTTCAACGAAGCCGAGGAAACAGCCGACGCAACTGTTGAAGAACCGACCGTCGAAACGATTACATATAAACGCAAGAAACAACACGGTCAGCGTGAACGCATGCTTGAAAACCTGCCTAAAGAGACGATAGAATATCGTTTATCCGAAGAAGAGCAGGTCTGTTCATGTTGCGCCGGCGCACTTCATGAAATGAGCACGGAAGTACGTAAAGAGTTGAAAATCATCCCGGCACAGGTAAAAGTAGTAGAGCATGTGCGTCATGTTTACAGCTGCCGTCATTGCGAACGCCACGAAATAGAGACACCTATTGTTACAGCAGAAATGCCGGCTCCCGTTTATCCGGGAAGCCTGGCGTCTCCATCGGCAATGGCTTATTCAATGTCACAAAAATATGTGGAAAGTATGCCACTTTACCGCCAAGAAAAACATTTAGAACGCTTTGGTGTATCCATATCGCGCCAAACACTGTCCAATTGGATTTTATATGGTGCAGAAACTTGGCTCCGTCTGATCTTCAATGAAATGCATGAGCAACTCCTGACACGTGATATTTTGCATGCGGATGAGACAACGCTGCAGGTACTTTCCGAACCGGATCGGCCTGCGACATCAACTTCCTATATATGGCTTTATCGTACTGGAAAAGAGGATATGCCTATTGTCCTGTACGATTACCGGCAAACCCGTGCTGGCAAACATCCTAGCCGTTTCCTGGAGGAATTCCAGGGTTACCTGCATGTGGACGGATATGCTGGTTATCATAAAGTTTCAGATGTAACGCTAGTTGGGTGCTGGGCGCATGCGCGCCGCAAATTTACAGATGCCTTAAAGGCGCTCCCTGAATCAGCGAGTACTTCTGCGGTCAAAGCAAAAGAAGGTCTAGCATTTTGTAACCAGCTTTTCGCAATCGAACGTGAACTAAAGGACGACAGTTCCGAAGAACGATATAAAATACGTTTGGAACGCACCCAGCCAGTACTGGAGGCTTTTTCAACATGGCTACGTGAACAAACACCACGCGTACTGCCGAAAAGCGCACTCGGACAAGCAATTAAATATTGTCGTAACCAATGGGGGAAATTAGAGGCATTCTTGCAGGACGGCCGCCTAGAGATAGACAACAACCGCGGCGAAAGATCAATCAAACCTTTCGTTATTGGAAGAAAAAACTGGCTTTTCAGCAATACCCAAAAGGGGGCTGAATCCAGTGCAATTATCTATAGTGTTGTGGAAACAGCTAAAGAAAACGGGTTAAATCCGTTCCACTATCTTAGCTACCTGTTTGAAGAACTTCCCAATATGGATACAACGGATAAAGCGAAACTCGCTCAACTCCTTCCTTGGTCAGAGGCAATCCCGGAAGAATGCCGTGTTCCAATTAAATCTAAATAAAGCATACACCAAATCCCACCTGCATTAGTAGGTGGGATTTATTTGACGCTTAC
>NZ_JBMERP010000153.1:0-2458 GCF_049310925.1 Virgibacillus sp. DJP39
TGTATTTCGCAAGTGAAAAGTGAGCCATTTCGCAATTTAATTTTGAGCCACTTAACCTTCGTTCATTTCCATCCATTTTTCCGTTTCTTTCATTCGATAAGAAACACCATTCATGTTCAAAACATGTGATTTATGTGTAAGTCTATCTGTTAGCGCAGCTGTTAATACTGGATCATGAAAGACCTCTTGCCATTTCAAAAAAGATAAGTTGCTCGTTATGATCGTTGATTTTCTACCAGCTCGTAACGATAGATGTGAGAAAAAAAGTTCAGCACCGTCTTTATCAAATGATATATACCCAAGTTCATCAATAATAACCAAGTCATACTTTTCAAACTTTAATTCAAATGCCCGCAGCGTGCGTTCAGAACGGCATTCCTTAAGCTGATTGATTAACGACGATACACTCGCAAAGTACACCTTATAACCAGCCATGCAGGCTTCTATCCCAAGCCCTACCGCAATATGAGATTTGCCCGTGCCTGGTGATCCTGTTAAAATGATATTTTGACCCTCTTTGATAAAATCCAACGTTTTCAAATGTGGTAATTTCCGTTTCGCATCATCTGGTAAAGCTTCTTCTTCTAACTCCTCCAATAACTTTTTCTCGGGGAAGTTTGCCGCCCGAATTCGATTGTATTTAGCGCGTACTAAACGATCACTCTTTTCTTGGATAAGCACTTGATGTAAAACATCAAATGCTTGATCAGGGTATTTAAAATCTGTTTCATTTTGAACCATCTTACGAATGCTTGGCAATCGTAAATTCTTACATATATCAATAACTTCCTGTTTCTTATTCATTATAAGCCACTCCTTTTTCCTCTTTAGGTTGATTAAATAGGAGCGCATATGCCTTAATATTGCTTTCGGATTGTTTCAAGGTATCATCTACTTCTAACGATCTTACTCCTGAAGGAGTAGATTGCTCACAAATGAAAAGAATTCTTTCTGTGTTCACATAATCAATACGAATGTTTTTTAGTTGTTCAACCGCCTCCATGACCCGATTCAACTTGTTATTTTCTTTAATATAGAAGAGTAACTCTATGAATTCTTTCTCTTTTCCGATATAATAATTGTTGTATAATTTTTTAATTTGGTTAGGTGCCTGCTTCAAACATTCACTTTGAGCGATGGCACCCTTTTTCTTTTGAAAGGTGTTTAAATAATGGTAAATATCCATCTCCCACTGATGTATCCCCCAATTACGTGAATGCTTAGCCACAAGATCTCCTTCAATAAATAACTTTACCTTTTCAGCTCCCACTTTTGCTTTGATCCATTTTCCTACGTGTCCTTCCGGCACTGAATAATGGTTTTGTTTGATGACCACTGAACTATACTTATCCACGCGGCATTCAACTAACTCAGCCCCATCAAATGGCGCAATAGTTATTGCTTGTTTTGCTACCTTTTTCTCTTCATTCATTAAATCAATATGCTTTATATTCTCTTTGTGATGCAACCGCCCGTTTATACGCTTTAACGCGCTCAGTAAATGTTCTTCAGCCTCAACTAAGCTGGAAAAAGAAAACTCAGATGAGAATGCCTTTCTTCTAATAAACTCTACACTGCGTTCGACATGGCCCTTTTCATTCCCTTTACGTGCTTCACATAATCGAATTTTAAATTGATAATAATTAGATATGTTAATCATACTGTCTGTTATGGCTTTCTCTGTTCCTACAAAGGATTTAACAACTGTTCTCATATTGTCATAGGTAAATACCGAAGGTACAAAACCGATATGCTCGATAAACTTTGAATGAACATCTAGTACACAAATCTGCGATTCGGATTGATAGATTTTGGCGAACCGATAATTGCTATGGGCCAATGTGAATACCGCAAGCGAATAACTTTTCAACTCCCCATTAATTTCAAGCTTAACTTGTCCCCAATCAAATTCAACTTCATAACCTGGTTTACAATACCTTCGAATGAATACCTCTTTTATTTTTACTGATTCTTTATTTACAAAATTACGTACAGTAGTGTAGCCTATGTCGTATCCTGCATCTATTAATTTCTCATGCATATCGATCATTTTCATCTGCTGCTTATGCATATAATGATTTCGCTTCCAGGTATTATCTTTTATATACCCAAGTAAAATCCCCTTGATTTCCTTCGTCAATACCTGCGTTCTTCCTGCTCTTTTCTTATAGGTCGGAGGCTTTATAATATCCTCTGTGATCGGTAGATCACGAACATCCTCGCTTCTACTTATTTCAAACTCTCGGATATACTTATCTACTGTATTTCTTGATACTTTTACATTCTTAGCTATTTTTCTCTTGCTCACACCTTCTAGATACTTTTGAAGAACTAATTGTTTCTTTTCCATTGTAATCACTCCTGATATCCCCCCAACTTGCGTTAGGGTTATTGTCTATCAAAAGTGGCTCAGTTTTCAACTGTCATTGTGGCTCACTTTTAAGTTACCATATACAAA
>NZ_JBMERP010000154.1:0-2456 GCF_049310925.1 Virgibacillus sp. DJP39
TGTATTTCGCAAGTGAAAAGTGAGCCATTTCGCAATTTAATTTTGAGCCACTTAACCTTCGTTCATTTTCATCCATTTTTCCGTTTCTTTCATCCGATAAGAAACACCATTCATATTTAAAACATGTGATTTATGTGTGAGTCTATCTGTTAGCGCTGCTGTCAATACTGGATCGTGAAAGACCTCTTGCCATTTCAAAAAAGATAAGTTACTCGTTATAATTGTAGACTTTCTACCAGCACGTAGCGATAGGTGCGAGAAAAAAAGTTCAGCACCGTCTTTATCAAATGATATATAGCCTAGCTCGTCAATAATAACCAGGTCATACTTTTCAAATTTTAATTCAAATGCCCGCAGTGTGCGTTCAGAAAGACATTCCTTAAGCTGATTGATTAATGATGATACAGTCGCAAAATATACCCTATAACCAGCCATACAGGCTTCTATCCCAAGCCCTACCGCAATATGAGATTTCCCCGTACCTGGTGATCCCGTTAAAATGATATTTTGACCCTCTTTTATAAAATCCAACGATTTCAAATGTGGTAATTTCCGTTTCGCATCATCTGGTAATGCTTCTTCTTCTAATTCCTCCAATAACTTTTTCTCAGGGAAGTTTGCTGCCCGTATACGATTGTATTTAGCGCGTACCAGACGATCACCTTTTTCTTGGATAAGAACTTGATGCAATACATCAAATGCTTGTTCAGGATATTTGAAATCCGTTTCATTTTGAACCATCTTGCGAATGCTTGGTAATCGCAAATCCTTACAAATATCAATAACTTGTTGTTTTTTATTATTCATGAGCCCACTCCTTCTTCCTCTTTAGGTTGATTAAACAGGAGCGCATATGCCTTAATATTACTTTCAGATTGTTTCAAGGTATCATCTACCTCTAAGGAACTTACTCCTGAAGGAGTAGATTGCTCACAAATGAAAAGGATTCTTTCTGTGTTCACATAATCAAAACGAATATTTTTTAGTTCTCCAATTGCCTCCATGACACGACTCAGATTGTTCTTTTCTTTCATATAGAAGAGTAACTCTATGAAATCTTTCTCTTTTCCGATATAATAATGGTTGTATAATTTTTTAATTTGATTAGGTGCCTGCTTCAAACATTCACTTTGAGCGATGGCACCTTTTTTCTTTTGAAATGTGTTCAAATAATGGTAAATATTCATTTCCCATTGATGTAGCCCCCAATTACGTGAATGCTCAGCAACAAGATCCCCTTCAATAAATAACTTTATCTTTTCAGCTCCCACTTTTGCTTTAATCCATTTTCCAACGTGTCCCTCTGGGACCGAATAGTGATTTTGTTTAATGACAACTGAACTATATTTATCCACGTGGCATTCAACTAAATCGGCCCCATCAAATGGCGTAATGGCTATTGTTTGTTTTGCTACCTTTTTCTCCTCCTCCATTAAATCAGTGTGTTTAATGTTCTCTTTATAATGCAACCGTCCATTTATACGCTGTAACGTGCTCAATAAATGTTCCTCGACTTCAACTAGGCTGGAAAAAGAAAATTCAGATGAGAATGCCTTTCTTCTAATAAACTCTACACTGCGTTCGACGTGCCCCTTTTCGTTCCCTTTACGAGGCTCACATAATCGAATTTTAAATTGATAATAATTAGATATGTTAATCATGCTATCTGTTATAGCCTTCTCTGTTCCCACAAAGGATTTAACCACTGTTCTCATGTTGTCATAGGTAAATACCGAAGGTACAAAACCGATATGCTCAATAAATTTCGAATGAACATCTAGTACGCAAACTTGCGATTCAGATTGATAGATTTTGGCAAACCGATAATTACTATGGGCCAATGTGAATACCGCAAGCGAATAATTTTTCAACTCCCCATTAACTTCAAGTTTGACTTGCCCCCAATCAAATTCGACCTCAAAACCTGGTTCACAATACCTTCGAATAAATACTTCTTTTGTTTTTGCAACTTCCGCATTTACAAAGTTACGTATCGTCGTATAGCCAATGGCATATCCCGTATCTACTAATTTCTCATGCATATCGATCATTTTCATTTGCTGCTTATGCATATAATGATTTCGTTTCCAGGCATTATCTTTTATATATCCAAGTAGAACTTCCTTTATTTCTTCCGTCAATGCCCGCTTTCTACCTGTCCTTTTCTTATAGGTAGGCAACTTTATTATATCCTCTGTGATCGGTAGATCACGAACATCCTCACCTCTACTTAGTTCAAACTCTCGGATATACTTATCTACTGTATTTCTTGATACTTTTACGTTCTTAGCAATTTTTCTCTTACTTACACCTTCTAGATACTTTTGAAGAACTAATTGTTTCTTTTTCAATGTAATCACTCCTGATATCCCCCCAACTTCGTTAGGGTTATTGTCTATCAAAAGTGGCTCAGTTTTCAACTGTCATTGTGGCTCACTTTTAAGTTACCATATACA
>NZ_JBMERP010000155.1:0-2404 GCF_049310925.1 Virgibacillus sp. DJP39
TGTTTAATGCATAATAAAAGTAGAGAGTATTGCAACCAAAATCTTAGAAGGTTGCACAAATAAAAAAGGCTTGCCAGCCCGATCAAAAAACCCTATCGTTAATAGCGACTAAACTGTTAATGATGGGAGTAATGAAAGGAATGCTGGCAATGCCTGAAATTCATCATATCAAAAAATTAAGGAATATTAAATCACTATCAATCAACGAGATTGTAAAACGTACTGGTTTTTGTTGGGAAACGGTCAAGAAATATGCGGATGAGGATCAGTTACCGAAAGAAAGAGATACAAAAAAGAGAGGAATGATGTATGAAGAAAAGTGGGGTGAAATTGTATCGGATTGGTTAACAGAAGACTATGCGCTTAAAAAGAAATTAAGAAGAAATAATAAAAACATTTTTGAACAGCTACAGAAATTGGGTTTTCCGGGTTCATACCGGACGGTATGCGTCTATGTGAAAGAGTGGAAAGATAAGGTGTTAGATGAGTCTGATGAAATAAAAGAAGAAGCAGAAAGACTAACACATCCACCTGCGGAGGCCCAGGTAGACTTTGGCGTCACAGAGATTGTGCAAGAGGGGAAAGTGAAGGATGTTCATTGTTTAATTATGAGTTTCCCATATAGTAATGGTGGATTAGTCGTTCCTTTACCTGCAGAAAATCAGGAATGTTTTTTAGAAGGCATTAAAATGCTTTTTGTACAGGTTGGATATGTTCCAAGAAAGCTACGCTTGGATAATCTTTCAGCTGCAGTGGTTCAAGCTAGAGGACGAGGACAGGAAACGATTTTCACAGATGCCTTTCAACGTTTCAGCAGCCATTATGGATTTGAGCCACAAGCCTGCAATGCGAGAAAAGGAAATGAGAAAGGGCATGTTGAAAATAAGGTGGGCTATGTTCGATATAATTTCTTTACACCGTCACCTGTCATAGAAGATTTAACTCACTTGTGCGGTTTATTGCTGGAACATAGTAAAAAAGATCATCAGCGAAAACATTATAAGAAAGGGTACATCATTGCTGATTTAATGGAAGAGGAAAAGAAATATGGCATGGCATTACCCGAGAATGAATATCCCGTATTTAAAGAATCCACGGTTACTGCTAATAAATATGGTGAAATAATCATTGATAAACAGGCGGTGCATGTCCCAAATAGTTATCACTATAATAAATTACATTTAATCACTTATTGGGACCGATATAAGGTAGTTTCGATGCATGGGGAAATACTTTCCGAAGGGCCACGAGCCTATATGAATAAAACGAGAGAAATACCATGGAAATCGATACTAAATAATTGGATGCGAAAACCAAGATCCATTGTATATTCACGGTATTTCCCTTATTTGCCTGGAAGGATCGCCCATCACCTAAATATTGAATCGACGGAACTGCGAAAAGAGCGGGTTAAATGGCTTCTTAGTTTCATAACCAAGTATGACATGTTGGAAATAAATGATAGATTCTATGAGTTAGCGCCTATCGAGGAAGTGGAAGGAGAATCATTCCAGAACACTATTGAGCATCCTTATGATGTGAATTGGAGCATTTATGACTCACTTCAACCTACGGGAAATAGGCAAACCAAGGTGGATGTGTCACATGTCTAATTCAATACGTGAAAAATGTAAAGCACTACGATTAGCACATCTGGCAGATGTGTATGAGAAAATACCATTTGAAAATCCAGAGCAGTTCTTAACAACACTATTACAGGAAGAATTGGATTTAAGAGAAGCCACAAAAGGAGAACGATTAATCAAAAAGGCTAAGTTTATGAATGAAAAGGAATTAGAAAATTATCAGTGGAGTGATCATGTGCGATTCCCTCCACAACTTGACAGAAGCGCACTCGAAACGCTCCATTTTATAGATAGAAAAGAGAATTTAGTATTGACTGGAGCGCCAGGAACTGGAAAATCGCATCTTGTGACTGCATTGGGCAGGAAAGCTTGTAGAAATGGGTATGATGTTCGTTTTTATCGAGTGGCCGATTTGGTAGAATTGCTTGAGAAATCTTGGAGAGAAGGACGCTACCAACAATTTCGCAACAAGTTTAATAAAGTTAATATGATCATTTTGGATGAAATGGGTTACGTTCCGTTTAGCAAAGATGGTGCTGAATTACTGTTTCAGCTTATATCAGATTGGTATGAACAGCGCAGCCTTGTAATCACATCTAACTTAGAGTTTAGCCAATGGAATAAAATATTTGTGGACGCGCGGTTAACCGCTGCTTTGGTAGATCGTATCATTCACCACGCTCATATCCTGAGCTTTACTGGCGACAGTTACCGTGTAAAACATGCATTATCGAATCATCAATCCTAACCGAAAAAAGGGCTGGCAAAGTTCTCAACTTTTCTTTGCATTATTCTCGACTTTTTGCTTGCAAAACACA
>NZ_JBMERP010000156.1:0-2289 GCF_049310925.1 Virgibacillus sp. DJP39
CGTAAATAGGTTTACTCTATTCCTGATTCGGGTATCACAACATTAGAATATATAAATTAGCATGAGGTAAGATATAGAGGTTAATCTAGGAGGAAACAGAAATGAACTTAGCTATTGATGTTATAGAAGAAAGTGATAAATCTAAAGTTATCCTATCAGGGGAAATTGATGCATATACAGCACCTAATTTAAAAGACACATTACTACCTTTAACTAAAGAAAATGGGAAATTAGTTGAGGTTGATTTGGATCAGGTGGGTTATATGGATAGTACAGGTCTTGGTGTTTTCATTAGTGCTTTAAAGTCTACGAAAGAACACGATAGTCGACTAACATTGATCAATTTACAGGACCGGGTTATGCGTCTATTTAAGATAACCGGTTTAGATGAGATTATGGATATTAATGAAGAGATTCGAGGTGGAAAATAATAATGGAAAGTTTTGATTTTATCGAGATGAAGGTTCCAGCGAAGGCTGAGTATGTAGGTGTTGTTCGGTTGAGTATCTCAGGTGTCGCAAATAGAATGGGTTTTTCCTACGAAGAGATTGAAGATTTAAAGGTATCCATTTCAGAGGCGATTACAAACGCTGTTGATCATGCCTATCAAGACGAAGGGGGAGAAGTAACCATCGGATTTGGCGTTTACGAAGATCGCTTAGAGGTAATGGTTGCTGATCACGGCGGAAGTTTTAACCTTAAAGAAATAAAAGGAGGAATTGGTCCATATAAGCATACAGAATCAGTAGAGACCTTGCGCGAGGGAGGTTTTGGGCTCTTTTTGATTAATGCATTGATGGACAAAGTAGAAATTAACAACAATCATGGTGTAATTGTTCTTATGACTAAGTACCTTCAGGAAACAGAGGTGGATTACGATGGCAACCAAATCCCGTCCACACAATAAGGGAAGAGACGAGGTTTACGAATGGATCGAGCACTTGAAAGAACATCCTGATGATAGCGAAGTCAAAGAAAAAATTGTTCTGGAATATAAAAATCTGGTCGAATCTATTGCCAGGAAATATTCAAAGAACAGCAGTATACATGAAGACCTTGCACAGGTTGGGATGATTGGTTTACTGGGAGCTATTAAAAGGTATGATGCTAGTTTTGGTAAATCATTTGAGTCTTTTGCAATCCCGACTATTATCGGAGAAATTAAGCGATTTATTCGTGACAAAACATGGAGTGTTCATGTACCACGTCGCATTAAAGAGCTTGGACCAAAGATAAAAAAGGCAGTAGATGAATTGACTATTATGGATCAAAAGTCGCCATCAGTCCAGGAAATTGCTAACTATCTGGAAGTATCTGAAGAAGATATTCTAGAGACTATGGAAATGGGAAAAAGCTATAAAGCATTATCTGTCGACCGGAAAGTTGAAGCTGATTCAGATGGTAGTACAGTAGCCATTTTAGATTTGGTTGGAAGTGATGAAAGTGGTTTTGAAAATATAGACCAGAAAATGATGCTCGAGAAAATATTGCCGATTCTTTCGGATAGAGAACAAGACATATTACGCTGCACATATTTCGAGAACTTAAGTCAAAAAGAAACTGGTGAACAGTTAGGAATATCTCAGATGCATGTGTCGAGGCTGCAACGAAGAGCATTACTTAAACTTCGTGAAGCTATTCAATCAGAAAGCTCGGAGGTTTTTGATTGAGTACTAAAAGAAACAGAGTTGAAGTAGCTGCTTTCCAAACTTCAAAAAAAGGGAACTATTATTGTGGTGACAGTTATTTTTATACGGAAACAGAAAAAGAATTTATCTGTGCAGTAGCAGATGGGTTAGGCAACGGTGAGTTTGCTAGAGAATCATCAAAAGCAGTCATTGATGTTATTAAAGACAATATACACGCTTCAATTGAAGAGATTATCAGACACTGTAACAAAGAACTTACTGGCAAACGCGGTGTGGTTCTAGGGATTCTGAAGTTTGACTTTAATTTAAAGCGTTATTCTTTTTCTTCTATCGGAAATATTGGTGTTATCACTGTTACAAATGATGGAAAGAAAAAGCGGAATATACCTAATGCTGGCTATCTTGCCGGCTATCACAGAAAATTCGCGGTTGAGACTGGCAAATTAGATGATATCTTAAATTTTTTTATGTATTCTGATGGTGTCTCAGATAGAGAGCTTTCAGAACGTTATTTTTTAAATGAAGATGTGAACCAAATCATTGATACGTATAAATATAAAAGTGGACAATATAAAGATGATGACACAACATTAATTGCAATGCGTTACACAAGTTAGATGAAAACCGGCACAAGGTGCTG
>NZ_JBMERP010000157.1:0-2174 GCF_049310925.1 Virgibacillus sp. DJP39
TAATTTGGTGCTCGATTTTAATGTGTCGGTGCGCGATTTTTACGTTCAATGCTCGTTTTTCACACTTCAACGCTCGAAAAGTGACTTTCTATGCATTATCAATATGCATAGAGTACTCCCATATATAAGAATAATAGTTGGTATGACATTTGTTTTCATGGAAATAGTTAAGCCCCTATTATTGACAGTTCGGTGATAGAATCAATATAATTCTTAATGCGGATTGAGTTTTATATATCAGAAAGTGCGGTATATAAGGAGGAGTTTTTTTGGGGCAAGATGTAACAGACGATATTACAAAAATAAATAAGACTCCAATTGTCGCTGTGTTGCTTGCAGGTGCTTTTATCGCTATTTTAAATCAATTATTATTAGCTACTGCAATTCCACATATAATGGAAGATTTGAATCTTACAGAGAATACAGCGCAGTGGGTTACAACCATATTTATGCTTGTAAATGGGATTATGATACCTATTACTGCGTTTTTAGTTGAGACGTTTACGACACGAAAGTTATTCTTAACTGCGATGAGTGTTTTTGCGGTGGGCACACTGGTTTGTGCGCTTTCACCAAATTTTGCCGTATTGATGGTTGGCCGGGTTATCCAGGCCGCAGGTGCAGGCATTATTTTGCCGTTGATGATGACAATTTTTATATTGATTTTTCCGGTTGAAAGACGAGGATCTGCAATGGGAATGGTAGGCTTAGTTATATCATTCGCTCCTGCAATTGGACCAACATTGTCTGGATGGGTTGTTCAACATTATCCATGGAGATATTTATTTTATATAATATTACCAATCGCAATCATTGATATCATAATTGCATATTTTGTATTAAAAAATGTAACCAAAAGAACATTCCCTAAAGTGGATTATGCATCAATTGTATTATCGACACTCGGATTCGGTGGTTTGTTATATGGTTTTAGTAGTGCAGGGAATTTTGGATGGACAAGTCTATACGTGATCTTATCACTTGTTATAGGTGCGTTTACCCTTACAGCCTTTATATTGAGACAGTTTAAACTGAAACAGCCTATACTGGAGTTCCGTGTATTTAAATACAAAGTGTTCACAATTACGACTGTGATTGGAATGATAACATTTGTAGGTCTTATTGGGGCAGAAACAATGCTACCAATTTATATGCAAAATATGGCTGGTTTTTCCGCAATAGAATCAGGAATAATGATTATGCCTGGAGCGTTGCTTATGGGGGTAATGTCACCCATTACTGGGAGAGTATTTGATAAGATTGGAGCTCGTTGGCTTGTCATTGCAGGTTTTACTATTATGACTGTGACTTCTTACTTGTTTACAGACTTAACCACTGATACGTCATTAACCTATTTAACCATAGTTTTTGCAATAAGGATGCTTGGAATTTCAATGGTGATGATGCCAGCAACCACTGCAGGTCTAAATCAGTTACCAAACAGGCTAATTCCACATGGTACAGCAATGAACAACACTATGAGACAAATCGCAGCATCAATAGGAACAGCTTTCCTTATAACAATTATGACTGCTACAGCACTTGATACCGGTGACCTTAATGGACTGATTCACGGTGTAAATGTTGCCTTTTACTTTATAACAGGTATATCAGTGGTTGGGCTCATTTTATCTTTCTATATAAAAGGAACGACACCTGCACAGGAGCGGGAAGCAATGGCTCGTTCAGGTGAAAATGATTAATAAATACATTGGAAAATTTGTCTAGCTCAAGCTCCCATTACTGTGGGAGTTTGAGCTTTCTTAGTTACTGGATGCCTTTTTATAAACAGTTATTTTTTTTCGGTTACCGAGTGTTGAGACAACGCTATGTAAAATCATTCCCACTACAACCAAAGCCATACCAACAAAAGAAAAGATACTAGGCATTACAGCATTCAGCAAGAGAAGCTCACCTACTAAGGCAAAGATTACCTCACCTGACTGCGTTGCTTCAATCGCGGCAAGTTTATGATTATCATGGCTGACTAGTTCAGTCGCATAGAAAAATAACACAGTAGCAATAACTCCAGAAGAAACCGCAACAATAAATGTTTGTGCAACTTGACTTGAGCTTGGCGCACCTTGAGTAAACATGCCATAAATAGATAAAATAATCCAAAACGGCATACTGGCAATAGTCATACCCAATATTCTTTGGAAAGTGTTTAATTC
>NZ_JBMERP010000158.1:0-2142 GCF_049310925.1 Virgibacillus sp. DJP39
AGTAGTGTGGTCTCCCACACTACTTTTTTAGCAGGTAAGAAAGTATAAATCCTTTCTTACTGCATAAATGCAACTAAGGCTTTCGCCATAAAGACTTGGCGATAAGCCAAGTTTTCTAATACAAGGTTGTTCAATTAACTCCGCTGCTTTGCGATGGCACAGGTATAATGCAATAAATTAATTAGTAATTGTTTCTGCTAATTGATTAAACGTCATCTGATCTGTTACCTCAAATGTTCCTATTTGAACATACTGGCTATAATCGTTATCTTCCAAATATTTATTAAACGCATCAGCATTTTTAATAATTCCATTTTTCTCTAAAAGTGAGCTTATGGATGAGGAGGCTAAACCCGGTTGAATCTTTAAAGTGAAAGTCTGTGGTTCCTTTTTCTTTGGCACTTCTTGTTTCTTTTCATCTTTGGTACTCTGTTTTTCTTTTTCTTCACTTGAGGTTTCACTTTTAACTGAAAGAGAAATGTATTCTTTATCACTCAAGACATGATAGCCATCTTTTTCAAGTGCTTCTACTGTGTCTTTATGAGAAAGTGATGCCTTTTCATTTGAAGTGTCTTCATCAAATAAAACAATAGCTAATAAAATAATTCCGGCTGTAAAAAGACCTATTGAAAATGTTCGAAGAGTTTGCTTCATAATTATCTCCTTACTAATATCTTAATTGTTTCGTAGAATCAACTGAACATCATATGTGCTTAATTTAGTTAATTCCGTTATTTCTTGAACGGTGTACCCTTTTTCGTGTAACTGAATAATTTTCCGGTCTGATTCTGGAGCGTGGCCTTGCTGGTTCTCCAATTGAAAATCATTAGACAAATCATTTGTAAGTAACTCTTCTTCCAAAATTTTAATTTTCTTTTTCATCTGGTAAGTATCTTGCATAGTTGACATAGAGTACTGTTCTAATTGATCTTCTATGTCCTTGAACTTATCATTCATTAAGAAAGAAAGAATGAATAAGGTTACCGAGATAATTAAAATTGTCGAAATTGCAATAATCATGTCTGTGCCTCCATTTCATATACAATATTATTTATAACATAGATTTAGTCAAGAAACCATTACCAATATAGGGTTAAAAGGTAACATTTTCTAATTTCCACTAGACGAAATAAAGGCTGATAACCGATTTCTTTTATTATACTGCCATAATTTTTTTTCTTTTGTGAAGTGTTTCCTAACCTATCAGATATTTACAGAGTTCGTAATCCAATCAACATTTTTGTATGTTTATAATTAAAACATAAACAATATAGTTTGAAAATCTCTCAGAACTAGCCAGATAGAGATTACTTATTTTCAGAAAACCTAAAAACGTAACTTTTATTCTACTATCAACTTGATTGATTCCCGGATATCTGATATTATAAATTAAGTCTGATATTGAATGTAAAAATTTTATTAAGCAAGATTTTATAGTTTGGAGGGAAAATCATGCGAGTAAACGTAACTTTAGCTTGTACTGAATCTGGTGAACGTAACTATATCACTACAAAAAATAAGCGTACTAATCCTGAACGTATAGAGCTTATGAAATACTGTCCACGCCTTAAAAAACATACACTTCACCGTGAAACTAAATAATAATGTATGTTAATAAACCCCTTATCGAGATTAGATAAGGGGTTTATTTATACCTTTTGTTAAGGCTCCTTTCGTAAGTTTTGTTGCTTTTTAATCTTCACATTTGATACAAATTCCGACATAACTTACCTTTCTAGACGCCGTTCCGGCAGAACACTTCGCTTTCCACGAGCACGGCCTCAGTCTCCTCAGAAGCAAAGAACACTTCTTCCGGGGTATTCGGACGCGTGCTGTTCTAAGCAGGAGTCTACGTATTCTGCCTTCACTAAGACATATGTTTCATGGGACGTCTTCTCCCTTGAAAAGAAAGCTAACAAAGCTGCGGAAAAATGCGAGACTCCTGGAGCGACCGAGCATAGGTCGTAATATATAGCGGGTGGGATTCCCGTCGAGTAAGAACTAGCCGCTCACTCGTAGCGAGTCTTGGAGGGCAGGTGGTAACACACTGCCTTTAAGCGTAGACAGCTAGGTAATGGGCCGTAAGCCAAGCGGTTGAAGGGATTGAGCTCCGAAATTCGTACAAACGGGAAGGCCGATGCT
>NZ_JBMERP010000159.1:0-2120 GCF_049310925.1 Virgibacillus sp. DJP39
CCCAAGTTTCGGCATAGGTGCCTAGAAATCCCTTCATACTGGGATTTCTTCTTTTTATTTGGTCACTACAACCTTTTTCCGACAATTTCGCGTTTTCTTTTCAATGGATCTTTTACGTTTAACAACTTGTATATCTCATGATGACTTTTTTCTGTTGTTCCCGAAACCCGAATATGATGAATCTGGTCATTCTCATCGGTTACGATTACAGTAGACCGCTGATGTGTGGAAAGTTGGTCTTTGATGGTAGACCACTTTCGATGATCGTCCTTTTCCTGTAATTGGTATTCAATACTTATTAATAGATGGTACGCCAATACAGAGATGAATAAGTGTCCTTTCGTCCGTTCCGCTAATTGGTGGTAGACAGGCCTTACACCTAAACTTGTTTTTAGTGATTCAAACGTCGCCTCTATTTGGGTTAATGTCGTATATAATCGCCATACTTCCTCGGCTGGCAACGCTTCTTCACTTGTTTCAATGACATAACAGCCTGTTAATACAGAGCGTTCTTTGCGTGTTGTTTTTTTCTCAAAGGTAACGTCCTTTACTTTTTCCTCTTTTTCATCTAATTCTAAATGAATTTCATAATATCTAGCTATAGAAGCGTAGCGCTCTCTAAGCCTTCCAACGCGTTCGCCTACTTTCCCAGCCAACTGGACATTCCCTTTTCCAACTGATGTTTTTAATCGATTTAAATCGTGTAGAAACCGAGTTTCTTTTAGACTATCTATGGCGATTTCTTTCTTTTCACGACCTTCACTTAGACAGAGAACACGACTTCCTTTTTCAATGGGAAGCTTTTTCACAAATACCGAGTCAGACACCGTTATTTCAGTTGAAAGACGTTGCTTCTTTTCTTTCCTAGGTGAAATTCGCTCAAACGTTTCCCGCGCATTTTTAAAGTCATTTATGTATTCCTTTTCCACTGCCCTTCGTTCAATCACGATATAGGGAAATTCCATTTCCTTTATCAATATAAGATTATCCTTTGTGGCAATGCCTCGATCCATCACAATCATGGGCTGTTCATCTAATGTTTCAAGAGACGCATCAGTCTGTAATTGCTCCAATATATCTCCAAGTGTTTCTGGTTCTGATTGATTTCCACCATAGATTTGACTGAAAATGGGAAACCCTGCATCATCTACCACAAGCGCCAGTGTAACAAGTGGACAGTCAGAGCGTTTTTCTTTTGACTTTCCACGATGTGCTAATTCATTTTTTTGCGCACTACCTTCGAAATACGTATTGGTCAAATCATAAAGAAACACCTGATTTGAGCGCGGAAACAGCGCCATTTCCTTGTCACGAAGCCCACGTTCAATTTCCTTTTTATTGGCCAGCAATTGATCCGCAATTTCGTATACTCCATCTTTTCCAATTTCGGAAAGATTGACAGGAAGTAGCTCGGTTAGTGCGGTACGTTCCTTTAACCAGCGCCATAATGCCAAGTCACTTGAAGGTGCAACCAAACGCCCAACAACTACTGCTTCAGCAAGTGCTTGTTGGGCAGGTGTAAAACCGCAGGTTTTCAATAACTGATTGAATTCCAAGCGTTCCCACATGGTATGACCAATCAATTCGGGCCCAAGCGAACGTGACTCTGCCGTAGCGATCGAGTCTAAATCAACCGATACAAAGGAGCCCGTTTCTTGACGGTCTTCTTTTGCATGCGTCTTTTTTTGCCTGAATGAAAAATTGCCCATGGCTTGTTCAGTTGCTTTGGCTATTTCCTGTTCATCCTCAAACAGCGTTGTTTGACCAGCTAAACGGCCTTCCAATGCGGCAGCTAACTTTTTCCACTCAGATTTTGGAAGGGTAAGTGTTCCTAGTTGCATCACAACCCGTTGCCTTGGTCCTTCTTCTGCTCGATAGGATTCGACCAATACATGTTTTTTATATTTTGTTTTCGTTACTTTATTTTGGGTAATCGTTTCTCTTATAAACATAGTTTTATTATAACGCATGGAAAAAGGAGAATCAATTAATTTAAATATTAACTTTATTTTAGGTCACTACATTTGCATTTTCAATAACAGAATGCTGATTTACCAACGTTTTACCACATAAAAAAGCAGTTTTTGATACGTTTTTATCAAAAACTGCCGAAAGTTGGG
>NZ_JBMERP010000160.1:0-2060 GCF_049310925.1 Virgibacillus sp. DJP39
ATATATCTTTTTAGGGCCCCTTCTTTTTATTACAGTGTTGTTTGGACAATTCAATTCCATAGAAAGTGAAGAAATTGTCCTAGTACTTCTTAAATATAAAAAATACTTCTCGTCCAGCTCTATAGGCGGTTTAATCATCACTTTAGCTAGGTAATCAAAGCTATCAATGTAACCCCAATTAAACTTATTACCATTAAAAAAATCATTGGCCGCGGTTAAACATCTTTTAAAATCGGCTAATATGTACTCTCCTACAAACCGGTTCATTTTCCAGTGGAATACTGCTCTTTTACCAGTTCTCTCTTCTCTTCTCACCTTACTATAAATTTCATCGATCAATTCATGACCATTTTTGATTGGATAACCATTATCGGTATAATGTTTTCGATTAATTGGAGGCATACCATAATTGTCAACATGTTTTGTGCTTTTAAAACCCTGTAATCTACTTCTCCATAAAGTATACGCAATGGCAAATGGACAGACGTCATTTTTCGATAAATCATCACTATATCTTGTAAATTGATTTATACAACCAATATGTTTTTTTAGAACCGTTTTTCGTAAATGCCTTGCTATAGAGTTAAATAGTTGATTACAAAAATATATTGATTCTTTATCTAGGCTATCTAAATAAAATTTTCTTAAATAGAGTAAATCATATCTTCCACTTTTATTTGTACGATTTAATATTTTTTGATGAATAGAATGCATTTGATTAATCTTATCTTGTGCAGATATTATTAGCCCTTTTTTATCCGAAAAAGTAAGTAAGTCTATTAAATCATATTTAAAGTCATCATCCTGGTATTTACTATCTGATTTTAATGCTTCTAAAAAGAAGAGAGAATTTAACGGAAGTTGAGGTGCGCTCTTGCTAAAATTCAGCCACTTGTAGACATTATAATCTTTTATATGGAGAGTATTGTATGTATTAATGCGACGATCTAATTGAGCAAAATTATACCCACAAATACAAACAAATGGCGATCTAAAATATTGATCATCTAGGTCATACGGTACTTTTCGGTTACAATTTGGACATGAATTTTTGAGTGGGACATAATGGAATGGACATTTATGAATAAATAAAAATTGATGCAATAAAGAATGAAAAGCGTTTGACATACATACTGGACAAAAAGTTAAGTAATCACGCATAAAGTGAAGATTTAAATAACCCTGCTTGGAGTCTCTAGCATCAATCAAAGGTTTTAAAATACTGATTAGAAACTCATCGTTTTCCTTCTTCAAAGGGATTTGTAACGCTTTTCCTAGTAAATTAGCGTCAAACCCTGATAGTCTATAAAGGTTGTTATATTTCATTCCATTTTCTCTACCCAAAACATCGTATAAGTTGGATGTGCTTAAACAATTAGCGTGTTGAAATTTTTTTAATATACTCCATGGGGATTCGTATTTTGATATCCAGTTTTTGTTCCATGTATAAGAATAATTTTGAGATTGTCTGTTTGAGAATAATAATTTTAGTTGGTTGATGATTGAATCACCTCTGCATTTACATATCCAGACTCAATGATAGCCTCGCACCACATACTAGTAGTTGGCCATTCCGCAATACCTTCATTTGCACCGTATTTCTTTAACACATAATTTATTATCGCTATTATATAATGCATTGGTATTTCTAGGGCAGTTTTAATGCCTGCTTCCGTCCTAACTATTTGGATACACTGCCATATATTATCGGTCTCATTTTCTAAGCGGTATCCTTGTTCATATCCAACTGGAAAAAAGAAGCGTGTATATGTCCAACCACTGTTCTCAGGGTATTCAGTTACTTGGTCATAAGAAGCTAATAAATAGGCCAATTCTTCTTTTTTTCGAAGTCCATAGAACTTGTTTTCCTGAATCATAAATCTACCAACTATTTGTTTATCGGTAGTTAAATATATATTTCTTCTGTGAGATAGTTCACTTTGACCTACTAATATAGTAGTTAAGGTTATTCCATAGCTGTCTAATTCATTAAAGATATCCATCAGCCATTCATATTCAATTGAAGATAGTCGCTGAGCGTCATCAACAAACATTACTAC
>NZ_JBMERP010000161.1:0-2017 GCF_049310925.1 Virgibacillus sp. DJP39
TGAGTATTGCGGACAGATTGAGCCAGCTGTGCGGAGTTTTGAGCCACCGTTTGCGGAGAAAAGAGCCAGTGAATGCGGAAGAGAGAGCCACATGGTTTTAAGGTTAAAATAATAACGAGGCATTGGAATGGCCATTCCAATGCCTCGTTATTTCATTTAAATTTTTTATCTTCTAACTGTTCTATTATAATTTCAATAGCCCAACGGACGAGTTCATCAAAGTCTAACTCCTCTATCTCCGTGCATATACAAGGTGGTAATAGTTTATCTACTACTTCTTTCATTATTTCAGCAGGTAAATAATTATGGAAAAAGTACTTCGCTACGCGATTTTCAACTTCTTCAGGAATCATTTCACTACTCCCAATCCATGACGTTCTCTCATTGAAACTTCACCATCTACTAGGATCTTATGAGAATCATGAACAATACGATCAAGAATCGCATCAGCTACTTGTGCCTGTCCTAGCTTTGAGTGCCAACCTTCTGGTGAAAATTGTGAGCAGAAAATAGTCGAGGCTCGTTTTAATCTCGCCTCAATGATTTCCAACACATGAAGTACATGCTCCTCTGAAAGCTCGGTTAATAACCATTCATCAAGTATCAATAGGTCGATCTTCTTATACTTTTGAATGATCTTACGGAAACTACCATCAGCTTCATACTTCGCTACAGTCAATTCATCAAGTAATTCTGGTAATCTGATATACTTTACTTTATAAAGTTGCCGACATGCATGGACCCCAAACGCATTAGATATCCATGTTTTTCCGTTCCCGGATGCCCCCATTAAAATAATATTATGGTGATTTTGAATGTAGTTTCCTGTTGCTAACTCTAGAATTAATCTCTTATCTAGATTCCGATCAGGATGATATTCTACATCTTCTATAGCTGCAGTTGGCTCATTAAATGTTGCTTGTTTAATTAGTCGTTCGAGTTTATTAGATTTACGACGATCATACTCATAATCTACCAAAAGGTTGAAACGATCATCAAAATCCATGCCTTGATATTCCTTATTCTGCCCTTGTTGCTGATATACTTCTGCCATTGCACCCATTTTCATTTCAGTTAACTTACGTAACGTTTCTTGATTCATCATTATTTATTCCCCCCAAAATATTTAGCTCCACGTACAAATGCATAGTTATCGCTGTTCGTTTGTTCACTATTTGTATTTGCCTTTTGTTTTCGCTTCTTACTTCTTTCAAGCACACCCTTTAATACAGAAACCGTTGGGTTTGTTGCTATTTCTAGTAATATTTGCGTTGCATTTTCGATTTCATCTTTCGGGTATTTTGTTGATAGATTTCTTAATGTGCTAAGGATATTTAATGCTTTCTTTTCAACATTCATTTCTAAGATATAAGAAACAAATTGCACCATAGAAGTTCCAATCGTTTCTGCCCATTTGCGATTGTTCTCAGGATTATGTTCTAGATATAATCGATGATTATCAGGCATATGGTCGATGTTTGTAGAATATTGACCTATCTCACCATTTAGTCTTTTATGGGATGCAATTCGAGCTTCTTTGAAGTAAACTTCAATTAGATCCGTGGTTAGTCGCACATCGACTTGCTCACGGACATAATCATACGGAACGGAATAATACATGCGTTCAACTTGGATGTGGTAGTTCAGTTGAACTTTTGCTGATTTCCATTCCGTAAGTTTGTAACGTGTTTGAGGAAGCTGTTGAAGGTAGGATTTCTCTTCTTCCTCAAACACCTTTTTACGAGAACCAGGTCGTTTTTGAAAATCAATCGTATTGATTTCTTCTAGCTTTTCAAAGATTCGTTGATTCAAATCTTCGATATGAAAACAATGATAGTTTCTTAATGGAGCTATGATTTGTCGAGATATATATCCAACTGTTCCCTCGACACTTGCTTTATCTTTTGGTTTTCGGACACGGCTTGGAACAATTACCGTACGGTAATAATCTGCTAGTTCACGATAGGCTTCATTGAGAACAGGCTCACTCCTAAGGGCTTTTGTAACTCCCGTTTTC
>NZ_JBMERP010000162.1:0-1935 GCF_049310925.1 Virgibacillus sp. DJP39
TAGAAAACTTGGCTTATCGCCAAGCCTTAATGGCGAAAAGCCCTAGTTGCACTTATGCAGAAAGAAAGTTTTTATACTTTCTTTACTGCTAAAAAACCCTATCTTTAGATGAGTTAGGGTCAAATTAGTTAGCTTTAAAAAAAGAATCTTCAACCTAAAGATAGATCAAAGATTCTATGTTTTTTTAAATGTTATTCTATCATTCACTTGATTCTCAGGTTAATTTTTTTCTACATCCAAAGAAGTACTATGAACCAGCTCTTTTTCGCTTAGACCAAGTGTCTTCGCTGTTGAAGTATGAATTTCCTTGAAGAGCTCTGGATTTTCCGTTAATGATACACCATGAGAAGGAACCATCTCTTTTATTTTCGGTTCCCATTTTTCCATTTGTTTAGGGAAGCATTTTTCTAATAACTCGAGCATAACGTGAACAGCAGTAGAAGCACCCGGAGAAGCGCCAAGCAATGCAGCTATTGAGCCATCAGAGGCACTGACAACTTCTGTACCAAATTGAAGTGTTCCTTTACCGCCTGCCTCGGTATCCTTGATAACCTGCACACGTTGTCCAGCTACTACTAAATCCCAATCCTCGCGTTTAGCCTCAGGGATAAACTCACGTAACTCTTCCATACGCTGTTCTTTCGATGACAGAACTTGCTGAATCAGATATTTTGTCAATGAAGCGTTTTTTACTCCTGCAGTCATCATAGTTAAAAGGTTATCCGGTTTTACGGAGTTTATTAAATCGAACATTGAACCGGTTTTCAAAAACTTTGGTGTGAACCCTGCAAACGGTCCAAACAGCAGTGAGTTTTCGTTATCGATCTTTCTTGTATCAAGATGCGGAACAGACATTGGAGGAGCACCAACTTTAGCCTTTCCGTATACTTTTGCATTATGCTGCTCTATAACATCCGGATTGTTACATACCATAAATAGTCCGCTTACCGGGAAACCTCCAATATGTTTTGATTCAGGTATACCGGTTTTTTGCAGTAAAGTCAGACTTCCGCCCCCACCGCCGACAAATACGAACTTTGCAGTATGGTATTCAATTTTACCACCATCGATATCATGCACTTTCACTTCCCACTTGCCGTCACTGGTACGTTTAATATCCTCAACACTATGCTTATAGTTTAACTCAACGTTTTCACGCTTTAAGTGGTCAAATAACGCGCCTGTTAAAGCACCAAAATTAACGTCCGTTCCAGAGTCAATTTTCGTAGCCGCAATCGGTTCATCTAATGAACGGCCTTCCATGATAAGTGGAATCCAATCCTTCAGTTTTTCACGCTCATCGGAAAACTCCATGCCTTGAAACAGGGGATTGTTTGAAAGTGCCTCAAAACGTTTTCTCAAAAACGTTATATTTTCCACCCCTTGTACCAAACTCATATGAGGTAATGGCGTGATAAAGTCCTGTGGATTACGAATCAGACTGCTGTTTACAAGATACGACCAAAACTGTCTTGAAAGCTGAAACTGTTCATTTATTTTTATAGCTTTGCTAATGTCTATAGATCCATCCGGTTTTTCGGATGTATAGTTAAGTTCGCACAGTGCAGAATGTCCTGTCCCCGCATTATTCCACACGTTGGAACTTTCCTCTCCTGCTTTGTCGAGCTTCTCAAATACTGTTATTTCCCAGTCAGGTGCTAATTCTTTCATTAATGATCCCAAAGTCGCACTCATAACACCGGCACCAATTAAGATAACGTCTGTTTCTCTAGGTAAGTTGCTCATATTTAACATCCTTAAAATCTAGAATTTGTGTAAAGGGATAGTTACGACCAAGTCAAACGCCGTATCACTTAACCCCCACTATATAGTGTATCACAATTGTTTAAATCTTAGCTTAAAAAATCTACTATTTACATTATAATTTGAACTGGTAAATAAGTGAGAAACACTTCCACTTAGTCCTGAGAATAC
>NZ_JBMERP010000163.1:0-1924 GCF_049310925.1 Virgibacillus sp. DJP39
CAATTAGGGGGGCAAATAGAATAAAAATAAAAAATGTGCTAAACTTTAAGATACTTAACTAGGGGTGTAATAGGGGGAGTTTTTTACATGAATACGTGGAAAAAGGCATACGAGAAATGGAATACATTCGATAACTTAGATCCATCATTAAAAGAGAATTTAAAGCAGATGAAAGATGATCAAGCTGCATTAGAAGATGCCTTCTACAAGGAACTAACATTTGGAACAGGCGGAATGCGTGGTGTACTTGGCCCTGGTGTAAACCGGATGAATATATATACCATAAGAAAGGCAGTTAATGGTCTTGCGAGTTACCTTAAAGTAAATTGTGTGAATGTTTTTGACCGAGGAGTAGTTATTGCTTATGATTCGCGGTATATGTCACAGGAATTTGCACTTGAATCGGCAAAAGTCCTTGGTTCGCATGGTATAAAAGCTCATGTGTTTGACCAGCTTCATCCAACACCGGTGCTGTCATTCGCCGTACGTTACCTTGGTGCAGTAGCAGGTATTATGATCACTGCAAGTCATAACCCTCCGGAATATAACGGGTTTAAGGTTTATAATGAAGATGGGGGACAAATCGTTCCAGATGAAGCCGCTGAAATCATTTCCCATATCGGACAAACAGAAAATGAATTGACAGTACCCGTTTTAGAAAAAGCTGTACTTGAAGATAAGGATTTGTTGAATTGGATAGGTAGTGAAATTGACAATGCCTATTTGGAACAGTTAAAGCAAATTTCTAAACTCAGAAAAGAAGAGATCTCAACTGATAAATCACTTTCCATTGTGTTTACACCACTTCATGGTACCTCGCATGATTTAGTGTTAAAAGGACTTAAGCAGCTGTCATTTTCTCACGTGCATGTCGTTGAAGAACAGGCGATGCCAGATCCGGAATTTTCTACAGTAGAATCGCCTAATCCAGAAGAGCATCAAGCATTTACACTGGCAATTAAAAAAGGTATGAAAGTAGATGCAGATATCCTGATTGGGACTGACCCTGATGCAGATCGTTTGGGAGTGGCTGTAAGGGACGTAGATGATTCTTACACTGTATTGACAGGAAACCAGCTGGGGGCTTTACTGTTAGACTATATTTTGTCACACAGCGATCAATCCTTACTTCCAAACTCTCGAGTTCTTAAAACAATCGTGACAACAGAATTAGGCAGAGCTATAGCAACCTATTATGGAGCAAAAACGATTGACACATTAACAGGGTTTAAATACATCGGGGAAAAAATCCATCAATTTGACAGTTCTGGTGAGACATTCATCTTTGGCTTTGAGGAAAGCTATGGCTATTTAATCAGCAGCTTTGCTCGAGATAAAGACGCAGTTCAAGCCGCTATGATGTCTTGTGAAATGGCCCACTATTGGAAAGAGCAGGGGAAAACATTACTCGAAGCATTAGACGGTATTTACGAAAAACATGGCTATTTTCAGGAGGGCATGTCTGCGCTAACCCTTAAAGGTAAAGAAGGAACAGCCAAAATTGCAGCGATTATGGAGGATGTCCGTAAAAATCCGCTTAAAGAAGTTGCTGGGTTCAAAGTTGAAGTGATGGAGGATTACGCAACAGGTAAACGAACCATTTTTGGTGATGGAAATAAACAGGAAAATATGGACTTACCGAATGAGAATGCTCTGAAGTTCGTTCTTGAAAAAAATAGTTGGGTATGTCTTCGTCCGTCAGGCACAGAACCAAAGATAAAATGTTATTACGGAGTTTGTGAGGATTCAAAGGAAGCTAGCCAAAAGAGCCTCCAGTCCCTAAAACAAGCAATGAATGATGTCATAAATCAAGTCATATAAATAACCTCTGATTATCTGTTAAATCAATTGGATATGATAGACAATAGGTAACTAGATTAAACTAAGCAATCAACAAAGTTGGTTGCTTAGTCAGGCTGTCGAG
>NZ_JBMERP010000164.1:0-1888 GCF_049310925.1 Virgibacillus sp. DJP39
AAAGTTTTGTTGCTCTTTAACCCTTGCAGTTGATAAAAACTGCGACATAACTGCTATATTTATTTCCTACCAACCTTTACTAAATTGGTGGCTGATCCAGCGCTGCGGAAAAACACTCGCACGAAGAAAATGTGGTTTTCATTTTTGAGGAGCCTCACATTTTTCCGCAGCTTAGATAGATTTCTGTTCAAGGGAGAAGAAGTCCCATGAAAACATAGGATTCCTACGGGAACAGCACGCGTCCGAAGACCCCGGAAGAAGTGTTTTTTGCTTCTGAGGAGACTGAGGCCGTGCCCGTGGAAAGCGAAGTATTCTGCCGGAACGGCGTCGGAAAAATTTTCACTACGTTGTAGTTTACAGTTTTTGCGTCAAAACCAACAATCTTTTAGAAAAAAGCATTTTGATTTGACAGTATCGCAAAAATTAATGTTCCAAACGAGATCATCAGGAGAATTGTTTCGAAAACTGTCATCGCATCACCCCCTTTCTACGTGGGAGGGAGTGAGTGAGCCACCACCCATGAAAAAGCCTTATTACACTATTTATATTATATCAAAGGGGCTTCAGAGAATAAGAAAACATGATAGTATATAATGATATAAGGTATGTACTTTTAGTTTACAAAAAGAGAAATTGAAAATTACTAACTCGTATATGAGAAATAATAACAACACATGGAGGAAACCATTATGCATGAACTGCCAAATTGCCCTAAGTGTAATTCAGAATATACATACGAAGATGGAAGTCTTCTTGTCTGCCCTGAATGTAGCCATGAGTGGACTTTAGAATCAGAAATTGAAAATGGTGAAGATAACAAGGTTATTAATGATTCAAATGGACATGTTTTAAACGATGGCGATTCTGTAACAGTGATCAAAGATCTCAAAGTAAAAGGAAGTTCATCAGTTATAAAACAAGGTACAAAAGTAAAAAATATCCGTTTAATTGACGGGGATCATGATATTGACTGTAAAATTGATGGTTTCGGAGCTATGCAACTAAAATCCAAGTTTGTTAAAAAGTTATGATTCTTGGGTATCTAGCACTAACGGTATGTAAAAGATAACCAAAAAATTCGAATTTTATGCGAGTTTAAGGAGGGTTTCAATATCATGAAGTATTTAAAGTCGCAAATGAAGCAGCTGGTAAAAGAGAATAACGAGCTGCAAACGCGCTTGAAGGAATTGATGGCTGAACATGATCTCGAGAAAAGTTTTGCTCTTAAGGCTTTGTATCATTCAGATGTTGCTTCAGGAGGTAGGTATCAGGAAGATTACCGAGAACTTGAAACGCCTAAGTAAACATATATAAAAGACCTCTACCCAATGCTGGAAAGAGGTCTTTTAGTTTTACTGTTTCTTTAACGTAAACACGGTTATCTCGGGAGGGCGATTAATACGGAGTGGCAGGGTGCTTAAACCAATCCCGGGATTAACATAGAGTTTGTTACCGGATGCTCCATACTCTTCCATCCAACCATAGGAGTGTGCCTTATCTTTTTGCAACAATGACCGATAAGACCATTCAGGTGTGAAAGGGATATTAAACTGACCGCCGTGAGTATGACCAGCAACAGAGACTGGTGAAGTGTTGGCAGGCAATTTTTCAAACGCTTCTGGATTATGCAAAATTACCACTCGCGCTGCAGAGTCAGGAACGTCATTTAATGCTTGAGAGACATTTACATTGTTAGGCCATGATGCCCCAAGACCGACAAGGTATAGACTGTCTGGAGATTCTTCAGCAACTTGTGCTCCACTTTCGGTAATTTGCATTGCGACGGATTCATTTTTGAGAACTCTTATGCCAACCTCTTCCAATGAATTAGTAACGTGTTCTGCAGCATCCATATTGGGTTTACCACTTTTGTTTGCCATCGAATAAT
>NZ_JBMERP010000165.1:0-1866 GCF_049310925.1 Virgibacillus sp. DJP39
AGTAAGTAGACCAAGGGAACCTCCCCCTCAGTCTCTCTCAGAACCGTACGTGAACCTCTCAGCTCATACGGCTCCCATTATTCATCGCCGGTAGTATTCCATATTTCCAATGCGCAAATAACTTGCGTTCTCGCTGTGCAATAGCTCCTAACCAATATTCTGCTCTTCTTCGATGTTTTCGCTTCTTGTATTTTCTACGAACCCATTTTACCAAGCAGCTATTGATGTATCGCAATACACTATACATTTCTGATTTATAGAAATGTCCATAATAATTAATCCATCCTTGGATTTTCTTATTAAACATGTTGGAAATATCCTGCAGGGTTTTATCTGCTTTAAGCTGTAATCGCCAACTTCTCACTTCTTTTCTAATTGCTTTCTTTGCCTTATCGGCAATAGCTGGCAAGAAGTTTGTAAAGAATTTTCCATATTTATTCTTTGAGTGCCTTGGTCGAAATGTGTAACCTAGAAAATCGAAAGAAATAGTCGGATAGTTCCAATGTCTATCATCATCTTTACAGTAGACAATTTTCGTTTTCTCCAAGTTCAATTCCAATCCCAATAATTGAAATCTTTCTTCCAGTCTTCGTTGAAGATATTTTGCCTGTTTCAATGAAGCACAATGTGCTATTCCATCATCGGCGTATCTTGCCCAAGGAATATTTGGAAATTCTTTCGCCATAAAATCATCAAATGTATAATGAAGAAATAGATTCGCAAGAACTGGACTGATGACTCCTCCTTGCGGAGTGCCAGAAATTCGCTCTGTTAACGTTCCGTCCTTCATTTGAAAAGGTGTAGTTAGCCATCTTTGTATATATAAGATGACCCATTCTTGATTTGTATGACGTTTTACCATTTCAATGAGGTAATCATGTCGGATATTATCAAACAGTCCCTTAATATCAAACTCCAACACCCAGTCTTTCCGCCAACATCTTTTCCTTGTAGCTTCGATCGCTTGAATTGCCGATTTGTTTGGTCGATATCCATAAGAATCTTCATAAAACAATTTTTCCACTGTTGGTTCAAAATATAGTTTCGCAACCATCTGTGCCACTCGGTCTTCGACTGTAGGTATGCCAAGTGTTCTTGTTCCACCATTCTTTTTGGGAATAGCTACTGCTTTTACTGGTTTAGGAAAATAACTTCCTGAGGACATACGATTCCATAGTTTGTACAGATTATTCTTCAAGTCTAGTTCGAAACTTTCAATAGACTGTTGATCAATTCCGTGTGTCCCTTTATTGGCTTTTACTCGCTCAAATGCAATCATTACAGCATTCTTTGAAATACTAAACGGTTTTGTTTCTTGCATAGGTTCCTCCTCCTTTCAAAGTTGACCTATCTTTGAAACTGAATAACTTGGATTCTTCGCTCCACTTCTATTACAGAAGTTTCATCACTACTACAACCCAATCTGCCCCTATGACTGCATCGGTACTCTTTTCTTGTGGGTCTTCCACTTGAAATACTCCCTTAACATCAGCCCGTAGGTTCCCACGTTCCGTACAAACGCCTGTGTTATGTTCATGCCACCTCTATGCCGCCCACCACTTAGACAGTAAACAGGTTTCCTCTAAGCTCATCCTAGGTTAACGACGACCCCCTAGTTTTGATGGAATCTCTACGCTTTCGACATTTCCGTAAGTGGTTCACATGACCATTCATCTCCATAACACGCACTTGACAGTTCTTGACTGCCTTTTCCTTAACGCTCAATACCATAGCTTTTGACTACAGCACCTTAAGGTAGTTTGAAATCTCCACCTGTATGGCGACTCCGACGGGCCCACCGTCATCATTTGTACAGCATAGCTGCTTTGAGTAGTCTTGCTACTCACGCACACTTTCGTGGCGCAC
>NZ_JBMERP010000166.1:0-1797 GCF_049310925.1 Virgibacillus sp. DJP39
CGGTGTTTGTCAATATAGTTGTCGCATTTAGCTAGTTTAAATTTATAATGTCATGTATCCCCAAATCCACCCTACCGCGCTACGCTTGCTGGCCTGGTGATTTGAATTGAAAGAGAGGGCATTCTTTCAATTCAAATCACCAGGGTATGGGGAAGTTACGTTTTTACCAACGCTACTGTTTGCCCCTCATCTTTCATTGGATTGAGCGCTACTTGTTCGTATGGCGTCCAATTTCTTGCGTCTTGTGCCCATCGTTCTGGATGTCTTTCTTTCGCTGCTTCGTATACTTCTTTTCGTTTTTTTAACACAGCCATATGTCTACCAGTGTGACACTGCATAGGCGTTACAAAATTGAGGCCACTATGTAAGTGGATCTCGTTGTACCAATGGACAAACTGCTGTGCCCATTGTCTCGTTTCCTCAAGTGACGCAAAACCTTTGTGCGGGAAATCTGGGCGATATTTGAGTGTCCGAAACATCGCCTCTGAATAAGGGTTATCATTACTTACACGTGGTCTCGAAAACGAACTTTGAATACCCAATTTCTCTAGCAAACCTAGGAATGTCGCTGCTCTCATAGGGCTGCCATTGTCGGAATGTAACACAAGTGGTTCTCCTTGAATCTTTTCGTTGATAACCGCTTTTTTTACGAGTGTTTCCGCATATTTTGCTTCTTCCGTTTCCTGTACTTCCCAGCCAACTACCTTTCTACTAAATAAATCAAGAATTAAATAGAGTCGATAAAATAAACCCTTTACTGGTCCGCCAAGCCATGTAATGTCCCATGTCCACACTTGATTTGGCCCTGTCGCGAGATGAGTCTCCGGAACTTTTCGCTTCGGTTTTTGACTGCGTCCCCGGTGATTTTGCATCTTCTCTTCACGCAATATCCGGTAAAAAGTCGATTCTGACGCAATATAAGTACCCTTATCTGCCAGCTTCGGTACGATTTGGGTTGGTGGTAAATCTACATAGTCCCCTTGTTTTACAACGGCAATAACTTCTTCTTTTTCTTCTTGTGACAACTTATTTTTCGGTACAGGACGTTTCGCATACGGGCGCTGATCGATCTTTATGCCGCCTACATCTACCCAGCGTTCATATGTCCGAACGCTGATGTGTATCTCCTGACAAGCCTTCGATAATCGGGCACCGTTTTGGTTTGCTTCCTGTATCAGTTTGACGGCGAGTGCGCGATTTGATGGGCTGTTCATTCTTCCTCGTTGTCCCCCCAAATCGCTTGAGCCTTTTTTCGCAAAAGTAATAATGCCGCGGCTTCAGCCAGTGCTTTCTCTTTCTTTTGTAAATCTTTTTCTAAATTCTTCGCGCGTTGTTTTTCTCCTTTCAATTGCACATTCAACTGCTTTGACTGATCGAATACCTGACCATTTGCCTGGAGACATACATTGCGCCACGCCTCAATCTGTTCACGAAATAATCCCTTTTTACGGCAATACTCCGCAAGTTCCAGCTCATTCATTGCATACGTCTCCATCACGATTAAAAACTTATCCTGGCTATTCCATTTATCGCTTGTTTGTCCATTACCTGGCATCGCTACACCAGCTGTGCGTGCTTCCTTTCTCCACTTATACAGCGTCACTTCTGTAATGCCTTCCTCTTTCGCAATTTGGGCAACGGATTCATTGTTCGGTGCCACCATGCGTTTGATGACTTCCGTCTTTCGTTCTTGCGTGTAACGTACTCCATTTTTACTTGTCATATCAATCGACCTCCGTGTAATTTACTTAATCATATCACGTTAGCCTCGTACGACATCTATCCTAACAGAGGGGG
>NZ_JBMERP010000167.1:0-1750 GCF_049310925.1 Virgibacillus sp. DJP39
ATTATATAGTAGTTTTACTATTAGGTCAATTTACCTACAACCGAAGTTAAGAAAATTTGATATATTACCAAGCCCTATGGTGAAATCCTTACTTGAAAGTTGGTTATAATTGTTAAAAAAACGCAAAAAAAATACCTTTCTACTAATTGTAGAAAGGTACTTAAACTTTTATTCTTTTTTTATGATACCAGTAGCCGGGGTCGAACCGGCACTCCCAGAGGGAACATGATTTTGAGTCATGCGCGTCTGCCAATTCCGCCATACTGGCATATACTTTTATAGGAAATATTGGAGGCGGCAACCGGATTTGAACCGGTGATAAAGGTGTTGCAGACCTGTGCCTTACCACTTGGCTATGCCGCCATAATCGTAGTCATGGAGCGGAAGACGGGATTCGAACCCGCGACCCCCACCTTGGCAAGGTGATGTTCTACCACTGAACTACTTCCGCAAAATGGCTGGGCTACCAGGATTCGAACCTGGGGATGACAGGATCAAAACCTGCTGCCTTACCGCTTGGCTATAGCCCACTAATATTATCCAACTGTTTATTATATTGTAATTTATGGGGCGACCGGTGGGGCTCGAACCCACGCATGCCGGAACCACAATCCGGTGCGTTAACCACTTCGCCACGATCGCCATAAATAGAAATATGGCAGGGGTAGCAGGACTCGAACCCACATTGACGGTTTTGGAGACCGTAGTTCTACCGTTGAACTATACCCCTACGCTACTATTAAGTTAATGGTGGAGGGGGGCAGATTCGAACTGCCGAACCCTGAGGGAGCGGATTTACAGTCCGCCGCGTTTAGCCACTTCGCTACCCCTCCACATATAAAATAAATCTCTAAATGCAAAAATGGTGGCTCAGGACGGAATCGAACCGCCGACACAAGGATTTTCAGTCCTTTGCTCTACCGACTGAGCTACTGAGCCTTTATTTATTAAAGCAGTCTATCAAATATAATGGCGGTCCGGACGGGACTCGAACCCGCGACCTCCTGCGTGACAGGCAGGCATTCTAACCAACTGAACTACCGGACCACTATATTAAGACTTTGCTTTTAAAAATTGGTTGCGGGGGCAGGATTCGAACCTGCGACCTTTGGGTTATGAGCCCAACGAGCTACCGGACTGCTCCACCCCGCGGTAATAAATAGTATTAAATAAATGGTGGAGGATGCAGGGCTCGAACCTGCGACCCCCTGCTTGTAAGGCAGGTGCTCTCCCAGCTGAGCTAATCCTCCAAGTAAGTGGTGACCCGTACGGGATTCGAACCCGTGATACCGCCGTGAAAGGGCGGTGTCTTAACCACTTGACCAACGGGCCATAATTTTATGAATAGTGGCGGAGAGCGAGGGATTCGAACCCTCGAGACCACGTTAGCAGTCTACACGATTTCCAATCGTGCTCCTTCGGCCACTCGGACAGCTCTCCATGGCTCCACAGGTAGGACTCGAACCTACGACCGATCGGTTAACAGCCGATAGCTCTACCACTGAGCTACTGTGGAATGGAATTAGCCTGGCGGCGTCCTACTCTTGCAGGGACAAAGTCCCAACTACCATCGGCGCTGGAGAGCTTAACTACTGTGTTCGGTATGGGAACAGGTGTGACTTCTCCGCTATAACTACCAGACCTTACTGAAAATTAAAGACAAGATTTATTATAGCTATTCTTGCGATAAAATGCAAGCCTTTTTTTTACTTTATACCTTAAAAACTAAATAAGAGCTTGAATAGACAGC
>NZ_JBMERP010000168.1:0-1742 GCF_049310925.1 Virgibacillus sp. DJP39
TGGGAAAGGAACGAGGCCGCTGAAAAAGTCTCTTATTTTAAGAGCTCCAAAAAAGAATAAGAAAAAAAGGGGCATTTTTCCAAGTACTAAGGAAAAATACTCTACTTTTTATAAGTAGGAGGCTATTTTCCTCCTATTTTTCATTCATTAGTTTGATAATTCTTTTCATATTGGTTACGAATATGGTGGCTGCACCTTGGATTTTCATGCCGAATAGACCCGAGGAATTGGCTCTTTCATACCCGTGTCTGTGCTTAATTTCACTATTTTTTGCTTCGATTTTATACCGCTCTTTGGCTAATCGTTTAAATTCATCGGTTTCCTGAAATGCCTCTTGATCAGTATGCTCGGTGGACTTAATCGCCACTGAATAGGTTTTGGTTTTTGCCCCTTCTTTGTAACAACCCTCACGTAGCGGACATGCTCTACATTTTTCCACATCAAAGTAATATTTTAATTGTGCATTTCGAGAAGAATCTTGCCTCTTTTTGATGGATTTTTTGGTGGCTAAATGCCCTGCCGGGCATACATACATATCTGCATCCTTGTTAAATTCGAATTCAGTTCCTTTGCGTTGTCCATTCGTGATTACTGGGTGTAATTTCGATACTAATCGAATATCCTTTTCTTTTGTATATTGTATATTACTCCTGCTGGAGTACGCAGTATCTCCAAGAACTACCTTGACTGTCATTCCATTCTTTTCGCTGCTTTCTACCAATTCTTTTAAATACTTCGTGTCACTTTTTTCACCAGACGTTACCACAGCTGCCGTAATAATGCGCTCATCGGAAATCGCAATATGTGTTTTATAGCCTAAAAAAGAGTAGTCCGCAGCCTTGTAGCCTTTTCGGGCATCCGGATCTCCACCATAATTAGCTTCTTCATGGATATCATCGATGACTTCCTTTACTACATTGATTTTTTCTTTAATGGCAGGTAGCTTTTTTAAATAATCATCTTGTTCAATGACATCGAGTAAAGCATTTGTATACGTGATTTCTTCTTCTAATGAATTGGTGGTCGGCTTGGATGGAAAACGCTCCTTGATCGATTCCTGATGTTGATAAACAGTTTTTCGCAGTAACTTGGATTTCTCCTGTACAAATTCTGTGGCTGTTTTCGAATGAAAACGGGCTGAAGTATGGGTGGCATCCACGATCAAAGTGTTGCTTGCCAATACTTCGTGTTCCAAAGCTAACGCAACCGTCTTTTCCACTAATGTACCCATCAAGTCTTTATCCACTAGACGAAGTCTACGGAACTTAGTCAAAGAGCTAGAATGGATTACGGAAGCTTCCGGTACAAGTTCCAGAAAATATTTAAAAGACAAATCAAACTTTGCCCGCTCTACTAGGTCCGCATCGGATAAATCATAGATTTGCTTTAAAAGCAGATATTTAAACATTCGTACTGGAGGTTCAGCATTTCTTCCGTTATCCAAACAGTACTTTTCTTTTAATTCCTCTTCAATAAAGCTGAAATCCACTAACTCTTTCATTTGGCGAAGGAAGTTGTCTTTTGGAATCAACAACTCATACAGTTCAGAGTGCGCACTTAATGGCAAAGATGGTTGACGTTCTAACACTGGAAATCACCGCTTTTCTTTTGATAGTTCTATTATAAAACATTTGTGTGTCTTTTTGGCATTTCTGCTGAATTTTCAATGACTTTTTCAGCAGCCTCGAAAGGAACAGTCTGAAGACCCCGCAGTGAGCGGTTTTTGCTCCGAGGAGGCTGAA
>NZ_JBMERP010000169.1:0-1722 GCF_049310925.1 Virgibacillus sp. DJP39
CCACTGTTTGCAAAGAAAAAGTTATCTAGCTTAGGAGGAAGGATTGATTGCAGTTCTTCCGCAAGCTTTAATATCGATTCATAGATAATTACGCCTGATGGGCCATGTATTAAATGATCTGCACTATCTTTAATGGCTTGTACGACCTTAGGATGTCTGTGACCAACATTTTCCACAGCAATTCCTGATGTAAAGTCAAGGTATTGTTTACCATCTGCACCGTAGTAATAACATCCTTCAGCCTTTACTACAGGTAAGTTTGGATGGTCTTTTGCCATACTTGGTGCAAGAAAATTGCCAATTGAACCCACTAATTCCTGCCAGTTGCGTTCTGTTTGTCCCATTTATATCCCCCATTTAGTTAATTTGAGTATTTTTTAAGTTTGCGGACTACGGATGGTTGACTTATACCAAGAATCTTTGCCATTTCAGTAGTAGTCTTATATCGCTTTTGTGCATTAACTAAAATTTCTTCTTCAACTTTCCCAAGGATTGCAGGCAGTGTGCGTCCTTCAATTTCGAGTTTGTCCAGACTTGAATCACTTCGGCGATACTCTACAGGTAAATCGTCTTTGGTAATGATTTCTGATTCAGCCTGGACGATTAACCTTTCCATTAAATTCTTTACTTCCAGATGGTTTCCACTCCATTCCATATGGAGTAATTCATGAAATAGGCTATCAGATAATTTCTTATTAACCTGATATTCAGTTGTATACTTATCAACGTATTTTTGAATAACCTCGGTTAAATCCTCCAAACGCTCTCGTAAAGGCTTAATTTGAATAGGAACAACATGTAAAAAGTAAAACAAGTCTTCTCTAAATTGTTTTTTCGCCATTAAATTTTCCAAATTTAGTTCGGTCGAGCTAATAATTCTATAGTTACCATTAGTTTGTTGCAACGCTTTTATAAGAATAGTTTGAGAGGTTAGTGAAAGTTCATCTACACCCTCCAAATACAACGTCCCAAATTGAGCAAGTCGTAGGAACCCCATTTTTTTAGAAGATCCTATATCTGGTTCGCCTACTAATTCATGTTCAAATAAGGCATCCGGGATGGAGGCACAATTTACCTCGATAAAAGGACCAGGGCTTTTAATACTTTGTTTATGAATAAGTTTGGCTATTGTGGATTTTCCTACACCACTTTCTCCACGTAAGGTTACTGGAACATTGTGTGGGGCCACTTTACTAACTGTTTTTAGAACTTGTTTCATCGATTTACTTTCAGAAACAACCCCATCCACACTTAAACCCTCCTCCCTAAGTAATGCTAATTCACCTTTTACCGCCGACATTTCACCCTCTAGTTCATTTAGGTACTTTTGAAGGTCGTGTAACTCCGAAACCTCATAGGAATAACTAATAACGAATTCTACTTCATGTAACTCATTAAATAGAGGAATGGCAGTAATTAGTACCTTTCTTCCATTTAAAGTGGTTTGCACAAGTGCAACCTTCTTTTTTTGTTTTAAAACTAAAGGCGTGATAGCAGGAGAGAAAATCCCTTTGGATTCCAAATCATACACAGATTGACCCAATAAATCATCAGCTGATAAGTCGTAATTTGAACCACTAATATGTGTAACTTTAATAATCTTTCCATCTCGGTTTGTTACGATAATGTCTTCATCATATGAATCGATAATTTCCTCTTCTGCATTTGGAAGTAAGTATAAGTTCTGCATGGGAATGCACTTCCTCCTTTAATCAAACTTTT
>NZ_JBMERP010000170.1:0-1680 GCF_049310925.1 Virgibacillus sp. DJP39
CTTAAGTTTCGCACCCCAAAAATACAGGGTTTCGATGCTGTGTTTTCAGCTCTATTATCCTGATGTGATGGGGTTTTTCTTTATTCCATTTTGCTCAATTAAGCGGCCTTATCTCCATCAAATAACTGATTTCCCAAAAAAGAGCCTTCAAATAGCTCTTTAATGTATTCGTACTCTGGAGAATTCTTAAAAGTTTGAATGTCAATAGTTCCGGATTCAGCAATTGCGATAATAACAACATCTAAAAGCTCTTCAAACAGATCCCATAGCCTTTCCGCAATATTCTTTTCCATCATCTCGTCCTTGATTTCCTCAAACAGTCCGCCCAGTGTTTCATAATCATTGATCCTACGAAAATAGGCCAAAAAGGTATATAGGATATACGTTGTTGTCACATGAGAAATCTGAGCATCAAAGTTCTGCGATTGGCATTTCCCCAATCGAAGTTGCTGTTTTGCCTCTTTGAAAAAAACCTCTATCGTCCAGCGTACGGAATAGACCTCAAGCATCTCAACAAGACCCAAAGACTCATCTGTAGAAAGGTAGAGTTTCCAATCTTTTTGATACGGAAATCGGCAAAAATAAAGCTTCACCGTTTCACCAATGCCTGTATAATTGACAGTTACTTCAAAATAGCGCACATTTCGTTTGCGACAACGTTTTTCTTTTCCCTCTTTCTTAAGTGTTTTTAAGAGTTGCTTGGCGTTCATTTCGTTCCCATTGTAATCATATTTTCTAAAGTCCTTTTTCATTGCACAAATAACGTGTAGTGCGCCATCTTTAATGCCTCTAACGGTAGATAGAAAGCCCTTACTTGAGAACCAGCTGTCCACCAAAACATAGTTCGCTTGAAATCCGTGCTTCACCGCTCTTTTAAGCATTCGAAGGGCATTCGTGATTTTGTCCACATCGCACTCTTTCTTGCGCTTTGCCCCATTAGATCTAGGATTTCGTTTTTTGTTGTATTGTTCTTTCCGATACTTTCGTTTCAATGCCTTTTCTGCATGCAAGCTAAAATCAAGAGGCGTGAAGCTTGTGCCGTCAAAAAGGCCCAATGTTAAGTTTTTAAATCCAATGTTATTTTTCTTACGACCCGCAACGTGATCATGGATGTAGGAAACTTTTTCGATTTTCCGACCGGTTCGAGCATCGACCGTATCATCTAGAATAAAAGCTGCTTTGTCCGCTTTTTCCTTTTTCGGATTGACCAGCTGTTGAAATTGTTTCGATACATTTAAAAGCAGATTGCGCCAAGGCATGCGCTCGTTGTTTTTTAAACGGTAAAAGGCATCCTTTTTCATCTCGGTCACGTTTTGATAACTGCTCTTGTAAAGGGCGTTAACACTGTTAAGGAGCATGAGTGGTAGCATCAACAATAAAGTCATGATATCAGTGACGGAATACCCTTGTTGCTTTTTAAATCCTACCTGATGGCAAAGAGACCGAAATTTGAACTTCTTCATCACGTTTTGTATAATAGAATCAATAGAAAAACCATGAGATTGAAATACATTTTCAATTTCTCGAACACTTTTCCGCATGATAACACGTCCTTTTTGATTGATTTGGTGTGGTAACTATATTATATCAAAAAGTCAGTGTTCATGCGGGTTTTTCTTGCTTTTTCGTCTCTTTTAAAGAGGCTTTTTTTATTGAATTATCAGGGTGCGAAACTTAAGT
>NZ_JBMERP010000171.1:0-1676 GCF_049310925.1 Virgibacillus sp. DJP39
AATATGAAAATATATATGACAAGTGTATATGTAGATGATCAGGACAAGGCATTAGCATTCTATACGAATATTTTGGGGTTTGTTAAAAAGATGGATATGCCGGCTGGTGAAGGAAGATGGATAACTGTTGTATCACCTGAAGGTTCAGGGGAAATCGAGTTACTCCTTGAACCAATAGCGTTTCCGGCAGCTGGAACGTACCAAAAAGAATTATTTGAAGCTGCTATTCCTTTTACTTCATTTGGTGTTGATGACATTCAAAAGGAATATGAAAGAATGAAGGACTTGGGTGTGGAATTCAATATGGAACCAACTGAAATGGGACCCGTTACAGTTGCGATTTTTAACGACACATGTGGTAATCTGATACAGATGGCTCAAAAATAACGGAAAAAAGGCAGTTTTTAGTGCTAAGTAGTTCACTTTTGAAGGATAAAATCACTAACAACAAGTTAATTAGGATAGTGAGTTTTTGTTGTTAAATTGAAGTCTGATAACTAACTGGGTAGCTATGTGGGACACCTCCACAAGGCAGATGAAAGTCGAAATGAGCGAGAAAGTGAATGGAAATGAACTTCATAGAAGACATTAATCTTGTTCGTATAGTCTACCTTTAATTAGACAATCAAAAACGAAAAAGCACTTGGACAAAATTTCATTTTTGTCCAAGTGCTTTGTATCATTGCTAAATTTGGTGAATATCCACGGTAGGTGAACTACTTATTTTTAGTAAAGCTGCTTCTTTTCCGTTATTCGGATTCCTTGTTCAGTAACCCAAATGCTTCCGCGAGCAATTCGATATTCTTTATACGGTTATCAAATCCTGAAACATTAGGTATGATCATTATTTCGTCTGCTTGATAAAGATGAGAGATTCTCTCAATTTCTTTTTTTACCTTTTGTGCATTGCCGATGATCATCCTTTTGCGATTGCGGGCAACCTTTTCTTTTTCAACTGTACTCAACCCTCTGCTTCTAGCGGTTTCTATGGACGGATAATAAGGAGGCGGAGTGGAGGACTCCACAAACAATAACCATAGGTCAAAAGCTTTTGCTATTTCTTCGGCTTCTTCCGTTGTTTCAGCGACGACGGTGAAAACAGCTATCATTACTTTGGGTTTTTCAAGTTGTGAGATAGCATGAAAATTCTTTCGATAACTGTTAACTACCTCCACTCCTGCATCAGATGGCTTGGCGAAATGAGCATAGGCAAAGGCAATTCCATTTTCGGCAGCAATTTGGGTACTTCCGCCACCAGTGCCAAGCATCCACATCTCTGGAGAAGTCTTTGTAACAGGAGTGGCTAAGAGATTTGAAAAGCGATGATCCATGGATGTGTTATCTGAAAAATATTTATGTAAGTCTTTCACTTGCTGCTCATAAGACAGTTTTTGTTCTTTATTTTCGTTTAATGCCTTGTTAACAGCCCGATAGCTTGGAGACCTGCCTATACCCAAGTCAATCCGGTTTGGATGAAGGGCTTCAAGCATCCGGAAGTTTTCTGCAACTTTATACGGACTGTAATGGGGAAGCATAACGCCGCCGGAACCGATTCGAATACGTCTCGTGTTAGTGGCCAGGTACATCATCAGCATTTCCGGGGTGCTGCCTGCAACAGATAAAACGTGATGATGTTCGGCTACCCAGAATCTACTATACCCTAGTTCCTCCGCACG
>NZ_JBMERP010000172.1:0-1632 GCF_049310925.1 Virgibacillus sp. DJP39
TGCTGCGCTTTTCTTGTCTAGCTTCGTCTCCTTGAAGCTGTCGTCATAAGCAATCAACACTACGAACGCTTAAACCGCGTTCTACGGTTTCTTGCTTATGCGCCTGCTTCAGAACAGTCGACTGCGCTTTTCTTGTCCAGCTCCGCAGGCTAGTGACTCGAGACATAGACAAGAGACACTTCGAGTACGAAGCCCATGTCCTCTACGGTCTCTTGTCTATGCTTGTCGTCACTATGCAAGCCTGCTGCGCTTTTCTTGTCTACTCTTTGTTTTTGTGGTTGGATTGTTCTTCTTCGATGTTATCAAGTTTGCCCTTATCTTCTTTTGGTATTACTTTTTTGTTTTGGTCAGGTTCTTTCGGTTGGTTATCGCTAATCGGAAAATCGGGCATATACCTACCGATGATAGCGGATAACTCATCTACAACACCGTGTGCTGGATAACCTTGACCAATCTTATCCCCCATATTACGCAAGCGTTGCATAATATCACCATCAGCTACTACAACTGCAGTTTTACCATAAGGGTCGTGTTGTAGTGCTTCCAAAACGGTAAATTTAATTGTCCCTACTCTGGATCGATCCAAATCCTTATCAACATCAATCCCTACCACTGCATATGGACCAGCAACAACTGCCGATGCATCATTAACGTTACCGACACCGGAAGCGATAGAAGCTAATCGATCAGCAATTTCAGAGTTATTAAGTGATTGTTTTTCTGCTGGATCTGAATCTTCAACTTGGAGAAAACGGTTATTATTATTCTGTTCGTCTGGCATGGACACATCTTCATTATTTGATTGACAGCCAGTAATTATAAAACAAGTGAATAATAAACATAGTCCATTTCGAAAGCATGGTCTCATTTGTTGTGCCTCCTAATTCTTTGTGAAAGAAATGTTCTATGTTTATATTTTGTTTCTGGTTGTCAAATTATACGTTAATAGAAGGCAGGTTTTAAGGCAAATGGTGGAATTACAACAAAAGCTGCTGCTTGGTTGAGCAACAGCTTGGTATAAGGGGATTTTAGTTAACGACTATTTTATTAACAGACTCTATTGGATTGTCTTTATTAGACCCATCTTTATGATAGAAATGTACTGGACCGTTCTTTTTTACTGGTTTACCATCAACAGCAAATAACAAATAGGCATTTCTTAATTCCTCTAATGAAATTGTAACATCAACTCCATTTTCTACAATTAAAGTAGCGGTTTTAGCATTAGTTTTTGCTTCAGCATGATTGACAAAATCCTCAATTGGCATTACGTACGTACCTTTTAAGATCTTTTCACCCTCAAACTTTGAAATACTTTTGTTAACTGGAGGTTTAATATGTTCCTTGTTTATTGCTCTATTCCAACGTTTGTCAGCTTCCTCTGAAACATTCTCCTCAACCGGAATATCAATAGATCCCGTAAATGCTTTGTCAAATTCTATTTTTCGATCATCAAAAATCCAAACTGTAGGGTCTAATGTAATGGAATATGTAACGTTTCCTATGATTGGTACTATCATTTAAGTTTCCGCCTTTCAACTCTTAACATATTTATACGAGTACTATAAAATATTTTTTACGGTATTAATCTTATCATAAACACTTATGAAATGCTTGTTACAGAAGTTGGAC
>NZ_JBMERP010000173.1:0-1623 GCF_049310925.1 Virgibacillus sp. DJP39
GGAAGAAATAGTTTCTCTTCGAGCCCAGAACGAAAGCGATTCGCTCATGAAAAAGTTAATGTGTTGTGGCAAGCGGACCTTTCCCACGGCCCATATATAAAGATCAATGGAAAACCGAAGAAGACGTTCCTTATCGCTTTTATAGATGACTGTTCAAGGCTGGTGCCCTACGGGCAGTTCTTTACATCCGAGAAGTTTGATGGCCTGAGAGTAGTGACAAAAGAAGCGTTGGTACGCCGGGGGAAACCAACCATTATCTATGCGGACAATGGAAAAATCTATCGATCAGAAACGCTGCAATACGCTTGTGCGCAATTAGGGATAACGTTAGCACATACCCAGCCTTATGATCCACAGGCAAAAGGTAAAATTGAAAGAATATTCAAAACAATACAGACGCGGTTTTATCCATTATTACAGGCGGACCCTGTTGATTCCTTAGAAGCATTAAATGAGCGATTTTGGCGCTGGCTGGAGGAAGACTATCATCGAAGGGTTCATGCCTCTCTAGATGGTAAAACACCTCATGAAGTGTATCAATCACAACTGGATCAGCTTACCTTTTTGGAGGATCCGGCTAAACTTGAAACGATATTTTTAAAGCGTGAACAACGCAAGGTTAAACTGGACGGAACGATTACATTGAATAAAAGGTTGTACGAGGTTCCATCCCAATTTATTGGGGATAAAATCGATGTGCGGCTAGACGAACACGGTGTATACATTTTTGAAGATGATAAGAAAGTGGCTGACGCCATTCCCGTCTCGATGAATGACAATGCGCATGTCAAACGGTCTCGCTCCCCGTTTGCCCCATCTGAAGTGCGCGATACTTCGGAAGGAGGTGAAGACCATGTATAAAACATTTTATTCCCTAGCTAAAGAGCCATTTTCAAAAGAAATGAGACCATCTGATGCATTTAGCTCAACCATCTATCAAGAAGCATTAAATGGCTTACATTACTTGCAGAAGACGAAAGGAATTGGGCTTATCACTGGTGACCCTGGCGTAGGAAAGACATTCACACTGCGCTCATTCAAGGAATCACTAAACCCATCTCTGTATCATGTGGTCTATTTTCCACTATCAACAGGCGGTGTTATGGACTTTTACCGGGGCCTGGCTTACGGTTTAGGAGAGCAACCCACGTTCCGTAAAGTTGACTTATTCCGCCAAATTCAACAAGGCATCGAACGGATGGATCAAGAACGTAAAGTAACACCCGTCTTCATTTTGGATGAAATGCATATGGCGAAAGATGCATTTTTACAGGATTTAGCGATACTGTTTAATTTCCAAATGGATTCGTCGAATCCGTTCATTCTTATTTTAGCGGGGCTTCCACACCTGCGAACCCGGTTACATTTAAATCACCACCGTCCATTGGCACAACGAATCGTTATGAGGTATCAATTTCAACCATTGCCCAAGACAGATGTTTTTACGTATATTGAACACCATTTAAAAATGGCCGGAGCTAAAATGCCGATTTTCACACAAACGGCTTTTGAAGCAATTGCATTGCGATCACAGGGTTGGCCCCGTGTTATCAATACATTGACAGCGAATTGCTTATTATTTGGAGCACAACTTAAAAAAGAACAGATTGATGAAGAAATTGT
>NZ_JBMERP010000174.1:0-1619 GCF_049310925.1 Virgibacillus sp. DJP39
GCCCCTTATTTTCTTCAAAAATAAAAATGCACCCTTAGCTAAATATGGTAAAATGGGAGTGACAAAACAACCAAAAATACCAATTTGCGAGGTGCATTTTCATGGACTTACAATTAGAACTAGTTCCTTTCCACTACTATAACACACTCGGCTTCGATGTGGAACTGATAGATTACATTGATCATGTAGATGATTCAATTGTATTAGAAAAAATTAAGCCCTTGTATAAGGGTGGCGGCCGTCCCCCAGCTGATCCGAGGACATATTTTCGGATGCATTATTTGTACTTTACGATGCCTGAAATTACGTCCTTTCGGCAGTTGTGTAATCAGTTAATTAATCCAAAAAATCAAGCTTGGCGCAATTTTATTGGCACACCGAACATAAAAGATGTGCCTGTTCACAGTAGCCTAAGTCACTTCCGGAAGTATGTTACGCCGGAGCTATTTTATGAGATCTTATTTGATCTCCTAGGTCAAGCGTTGAAATTGGATGACTTTTTACAACCAACCCTTTCTGGTATTGATTCTAGGCCAGTTTATGCACATGTGAATGGCTATAAAAGGAAACGTTGTAACTGCGAAAACAAAGAAACGTGCGATTGTGAAAAGACGTTCTCGGACCCGGATGCCAAAGTGGGAGTACAACGCAATAAAGCGAATCAGAATAAGTTCTTTATCGGGTATCGCAAGCATTCAATCGTCTGCCCTACACCCACGGGCCCCGTCGTTCTTTTGTCAATCATTCTTCCACCAGATACCGCAGACATCGATGTTTTGCTTCCATTGGTTGAAAAACTAAATCAAATTGGTGATATAAAAGTAGATTACCTTGCAGCTGATTTAGGCTATTTTAGTGCGGATGATCAGGTTGAGACCCTGCTGGAACACGATGTAGCGGTAGTGACAGACTTTAAAAAGAATACCGTCATCCCGGAAACATGCTCCCCAGATGGGAAGCCCGAATGCGAAGAGGGTCATGCATTAATCTGGGACGGATTTGATAGAGAAACCCATACGTCTTGGTTTAATGGAGATGAAAGCAAATGCATGTCCTGCCCACTTCAAGCCTCTTGCGACAAACAGTTCGGATTCTCGTTCGAAGAAAACCCGTTCTTTTATGGCCCTGTGCCACAAAGCACGGAACTACAAGGCCGCATGCTTCGTTATCGTAAGCAAGTGGAACTGGCTTTTGCCCATGAATCCAATCAGTTAGATTCCGTCTTGCGTCATAAAAAGGTACCAGTGAAAACAACAAAAAGGGTACAGTCCTTTTTCATTATGAGGGATACGTTTCGACTAATTGAACGTATCATCAAGCATTTACGGGTAACAGTTTTACCCGAAGATCATGTTGAAAAAATAAAGGAATTACAAATGCAGCAGGTTGAACAGGTAGCATTGCCTCTAGCAGTTTAATTTCCATCAGAACCAAACAGTTTTTAAAAACCTGTTTATGACCAAGGGGAAAGTATGCCCTTTTTTAGGCATCATTTTGATGAATATTTAGTTTACTCAGCTACTTTCCAAATAGGTTACTTTCATTTCCAATTATGGAAGTATGAAAGGGAATTATTAAACTTAAATTTTATTTAATAGGGTACTTTTTGAACATCCTCT
>NZ_JBMERP010000175.1:0-1599 GCF_049310925.1 Virgibacillus sp. DJP39
GGTTCTATGTCAAGAATTCGGACAGGTTAAATATAGAAATTTCTTAGTTTAGCGGTTTGCCTGGATCACCACCCTTGACCTTGTTTGTGCCCATGGTATTGTTCTTATGTCGAATGGAATAAAAACAGCTTTAAGAGCTCCATCCGCACAGCTAGCGTACCATGGACAATCACTTCCTAAGTTCCGCTGGCGGGGCCCCGACCCCTTCCAGCGATCACTAAGGAGTGGCACGGCGGTCAAGGGCAAGCAGCTTCGCTGTGGTTACGTGTCACTAGGCAAAGCAGTGACTCTTTTCCTTGGCAATGGTGACAAAAATAACGGATCCAGATTAATTTAATGCTATAATAGATTAACTTGCGAAGTTTTGTTCGAAATCAAATGGTGATGTCATTCCGCAATGTCCATGAATTCTAACGGTGTTATAAAATGCTTCTAAATATTCAAATATAAGTTCATGACCGTGTTTTAAATTTTTAATAACAAAGCGATTTAACCACTCACGTTTTATTAATGCATGGAAAGATTCAATGCATGCATTATCCCAAGGATTTCCTTTTTTTGAATAACTGCGTATATACTGGCCTGCTGGTGTTGCTTCAATATAGCTTTTCGATACAAACTGGCATCCACGATCACTGTGAATAATAATTGGATGACTTAGCTCGCGATTTGCCTTTGCTTTCTCAATGGCCTTAATGACATGTTCTGTGGCTAAACTATCCGACACATGCCAGCCAATGATTTTTCTTGAAAAAAGATCCATAACACTGGTTAGATAAATAAAGCCTTCCAAGGTGTGCACATAAGTTATATCGGTAACCCAAACAGTATCGGGTGCCGTGGGATTAAAGTCTCTATCCAGAATATTTTTTAGCTTTATATCAAAATCAGGATCAATGGTTGTCCTAATATATGGACGTACCCAAATAGCTTTAATACCTTCCTCACGCATGTAGTTACCAACAGTCTTTTCGGATATTATATGGCCTCTGGATTGCAGGATTGACGTTATTTTAGGAGCACCATAAATCTGGTAAGATTCATTATATATTTTTGCGATTTCAATTTTAATTGCTTTCTTTCTTTTTTCTTGTTCAGAAGATACGCGGTTTTTCCAACTATAATACCCTGATGAAGAAACGCCTAATATTTTTAACACACTGTTAACAGAAACCTTGCGTTTCTCGGTTACTTGATTGGTTGTTGTATAAATAGACTCTGTTATTTGCTCAGTATGCCCATAGCCTTTTTTAAGATTTCTAACGCATCCTGTGAATCACGTAATTCTTTCTTCAAACGTGCAATTTCTTTATCCGCATCAGAATTATAATTACCAGATCCTCTGTGTTGAACAACACCATTGTTATTTTTAGCTACCGTCACCCATTTCCCTAATGTAGATTCACCAATCTTCAAATCAGTCGCAGCCTTCCCTAGGCTCTTACCTGATGAATAATAGTAATTGACAGCGTCTTGTTTGAACTCCGCATCGAATTGCTTCCTACTTCTGGTCATATGATAACTCCTCCTAGTTTAATTATATTACACTAAACTAGAAAATCTCTCTATTTGGGCTCTCCATTTATTATTCTAGCATCA
>NZ_JBMERP010000176.1:0-1565 GCF_049310925.1 Virgibacillus sp. DJP39
CCATATACAGTATATACATTAAACAAGCAACCATCCATAACCTATATTTGTCTAATATTAACAATTTTGTAAGAAAGTTATGTCATTCCTTTAGAAAATACTATAGTAATGTTGGTTATTTTTAATTATACTAAACCTATCAACCCCCCTGATTGGAGGAGAAAATAATTAAAAAGTTATTAATTGTTCTTTTTCTAATGCTTATTATAGGATTTGGTATATTTGGTTACACTCAATCAGGTGATCCAAATCAAACAATTGAAAAAGACACACATTCATCCATTAAACTATAAAGATTTACAACTTATGATTAATAGGAAAACCTGAATATATTATACTAATATCAGCCGTAAGAAAACTTAGCTTATCGCCAAGCCTTAGTTGCACTTATGCAGTAAGAAAGGATTTATACTTTCTTACCCGCTAAAAAAGGAAAGCACCAATTAAGTGCTTTCCTTTTATATTGCTGGCTTTATTTTATTAATCTAGCTTAGTTTAAGATTGTTACATTTACTGTTCTTCTACCCCATGCATATGCTTCACTTTTTGTTTGAACATGGAGATCAATTTCATTTCCATTGATTGCTCCACCAATGTCTCCTGCTACAGCATAGCCATATCCTTCTACAAAAACTTCAGAACCTAATGGGATCACACTAGGATCCACTGCAATGACTTTTGCATTTGGATTAGCATTTAAATCAATGCCAGTGTACGTTACGCCCGAGCATCCATTACAATCCGCAGTATAAGCAGTTGCAGATACACTAATTGTTCTGCCTTCTGGATCATTATTGTCTTGTTTAGCTGTTTTTTCTATTTTGACCGACTCAGTTTTCGTTTCAGCTTTTTTAACTGTCTTTGGTTCCTGCTTCTTGGCAGGTTTTGCTTCCACCTCAGCTGATTCAGTTGATTCTGCTTTAGGTGAATTTTGATCCTTAATGCTTTCTTTAATTTCAAGCTCTTGACCAATCACAATTAAATCAGACTCTAACTTATTCCATTCCATGATTTCTTCAGCTTTGACATTAAATACTTTTCCAATGCCAATTAGCGTATCGCCTTTCTGAACCTTATATGTTTCATTGATAAATAACTTCTGCTTAGGTTGAATTACTGTAGTTTTTAATGCATTTATTTCAACTAAATTATCAACTGTTGTATTGTATTCTTCTGCAATGTTCCAGAGATTATCTCCTTTTTCTACTTGATATTCCTCAGCTGAAACGGTTGTGATTCCTGCGCCAGCAATAATGAACCCTGTAGCAAGACTAGCTACTAATTTCTTCATAGGTTGTCCCTCCTCAAATTTCTGACTTGCCTATCGTACCACAGGTAGATAAGCAATTCAGTTACAAGCAAGTTAAGAGTCTATTACAAGCATTGCCAAATTATCAAGGGATTATTACAATATTAGTAGATTTAATACAAAAGACTGATTTTAATCACTTAATTAGGTATTTTTACCTACTAAATTAGGTATTTTTGTAGAAAATTACATAATTACTCGTAGTTTACGAGTCAACTAGTTGGTAATGTTTAGGTATAAATAATTAGTGAAAACG
>NZ_JBMERP010000177.1:0-1516 GCF_049310925.1 Virgibacillus sp. DJP39
GGCTCTTCGTCATTAACGATGATTTTATAGAAAAATTCATAGTCTAGTATTTTAATAAATTCAAAAACCGGACAAGGGAATGAGTTCAATTGCTCGCTCAACATTCTCCACCTGTTACATGAATAATCCCCAGATAAGTGGGTAAACTAATTCATGGACAAGGGAATGGGTTCGGTTGCGAGCGAAGCATGGCTCCATACTGTTACTCATTCTTTTTTATTGTTTCAATGAAAAATTCAGTTTTCCAGCGAGTAAATAAATCATGGCGACAATGTTCTTATCTGAACGGTAGCCTCTTGCTTTACGTTTTGCTGCTTGGAATAGGCTGTTAGTACCTTCAAGCAGTCCATTGGTCAACTTGGTGTTAAACCATTGAACCACGCCGTCATAATGTTTATGAAGCATTTTTGCCACGTCTACCATAGGTTTTAGTCGACAACGTCTCCCCCATTGGATCCAATCTGTCAGTGCCATTGGTCCGATTTCAGAAGGGTAATTATATATTTCTTGAAGGCTAATACGCATACGATAGGCTTTGGCAGTTTCCAAATCAGAGTCTTTTAACCGGTCGAGATTTTCCTTTTGTCTTTTGGTTAGATTTTTTTCGTTTTTTAACCACATATAGCGAGTGTTTTTTAAATCTATACTACTTTTACGCTCATTTCGACGTACTAGGTCTACTGCTTCATTTGCAGTCTGAATCACGTGAAATTTATCAAAGGTAATAGACGCATTTGGGAAGTGTTCTGTAGCTCCTTTAATAAAGGCTGGTGACATATCCATACAAACTTCCGTTACTTTATCAGCACTTCCACCATGGGATTCTAAATGTTCTTTACACGCTTCCCATGTGCTGGAATCCTTACCCTTTGTAACATGTATAACGTTTTTTTCTTGAGGATCCATAAAAATGGTTACGTAGTTATGTCCTTTTTTAGCAGATGTTTCATCGGTACTAATCATTGTTACATGCGATAAGTCCTGAGCCGCAATAGCTTGGTCCACATAGTAATGGAGAATACGCCATAATTGTGTATCGTGTTCTTTAACGAGACGACTAATTGCGTTCATTGGCATATCCTTAGCCATTGTAATAATCCAAGCATCAAATAATAAAGTAAAGTTTGAGCGTAACTTGATAGCCCAAGGTACGTGAACTCGACGAATTTTACCACACTTTTGGCAATCCGTACGGGGTAACTCAGCGTGAATATAACAAGGATATTCAAAAAAATTCAAATGTCTCCATGTACGGTTATAGTCTGCAATATCATGAACTTTCTGATGTTCTTCATTACAATTGGAACAACTAAAAGTAGCTCCTTTAGGAAAAGAAATATAACAATCTAACTGTTCCTTTTTTTCATCAAATGCACAGCTTTCAATGTACCATGGCTCAGGAATATGAAAGACATTATCAATATCTTGAACTTTAATAATCATAATTTATCACCCTCTGATTCTATTAGTAGAATCTAGTATTGACGGGTTAAATTATTTTAAACAGCGAAGAAGC
>NZ_JBMERP010000178.1:0-1471 GCF_049310925.1 Virgibacillus sp. DJP39
GCATTGTCTCGTTCGGTAAGACCCGTAGTAGGAAGTTCATTTTTTCACTGGCTTTTTTAATCATGTTAAACAGGTTTTTGGGATGGTCTGGTGGAAACACTGCCATGTTTATAATAAATGCAGAAAATACCCCAATTGTAACCAGCGATAATCGATCGATGACATAGACAACACTTAACCCGTTTTCATTAACCAGCATCAGTGTGATGATTGTCAAAACCGTTAAGCTAACTGTTTTATTCAATCCAAGCTTGATATTAATTGCAATAGAAATGATTACTACTGCTCCTACAGATAGGGGGTGAGTTCCAAGTAGGAAAATCCCTAACATGGCAAGAAGAAGTCCAACTCCATTCGAGATAACTACCTCTTTAATATAATTGTAGGACCGCATGATTGAAGGTTGCATAGCTAAAACAGCTGCAATGGCAGCCACGATTTCAAGTTCCAATTTAAGCATATTTGTTAAAAGTAGTGTTAGTGTAACAGCAAGTCCCGTTTTCACCATACGTGGTCCAATATTGAACTCCATGTTTTGCTCCTCTATATATAAAATAAAATGATCCTCACAATGCTATGAGGATTTATATTATTAATATGCTGGACTTCTTAAGACAGACCGTATTTTATTAAAATTCTTCATCTTGAATCCTGATTATGTGTTTTAATCCACTGTTAGCATCACTAAAAGTCTGGATATTGCTTAATTCACCTATATTCAGGGCAAGTTCTGGTTTTATTCCAACTATTATGCATTCTACTCCAATCAGTTTTAAACAATCATATAAGTTTTGAAGGTTTTGTCTCACACTGTAATCAAAACTATTAATGCCACTAAGACTTATCATTGCAAAATCTATGCCATCAGAGACACACTTTTCTAAAACTGTTGAGATGACAGTCTCTCCACGTTTTAAGTCTAATTCACCTACAAGAGGCAAAACGATAGTTTTTTCCCAAATCCTCAGTATAGGGACCGATAAGTCTCTAATTAGTCTTTCTTTTTTCTTTTCTTCTTCAGCCTGCGTGGTGACATCCATCAGCATAACCATATAACCCGTAACTTCTTTCGGATCTTCGTTGCCCCTAATAGGTGTTATGACAATATCGGCATCAAAAGTATTCCGAATATTAATCCTGGCTCTATGACCTTCCTGAAGTTCTGCCATTAGATGACGTTGATAGTCTGGTTTTACATGAAAGTAATCCATTTTAAGTCCTATCATGTGATCCGCGCTGGGAAGTCCATACAAAGGAGCAATAGCAGATAGTGATTTGATTGCCTTTTTATTCATCCATGTTATTGTGTAATCCTTGTCGGCGATAATAATGTTTTCACCTATACTATTTAAAGCATCAGTGCCTGATATATCAATTGGTATTTGTTGTGTCATAAATTTTCCCCTAATTAATCCTTTTTCAGATAATTATATATGATAGTAATCTAATTTTCAACATGACTAATAACCTC
>NZ_JBMERP010000179.1:0-1434 GCF_049310925.1 Virgibacillus sp. DJP39
GAACAAAAGCGCTAACGCGCCTTGCACACGTCCCAAGTGAGAATTAGTCACTTGGGATATTTTTCGCTTCTATCATAGTGCCATTACAGTAGGGGCAATGTAACTCGACTTTCTCCCCTTTTTTTAGATCCACACTAAATTCACCGATGATATATTCTGGGACTTCATCGGTTTTCTTACAATCCAGGCATTTGAATAAGACTATTTCCATTTCTTCATTCAATCCAAAGGGGTCATCGTCTTCCAGCCACCTATCTATTTCTTTTGATGATCTATCCTGTTTTCTTATGTTTGACAAATCCATATTTCCTCCTTCTCTCCATTTCTATTTCTTCCATGTAGTGATAAATCCAACCATAATCACTATGCCATATTCCTACAAGCTCCATCTGCCTTTGGCAATGAGGACATTGGAACGGGTCTTGTTCAAATGATTCGATCATACGTTGGCGATATGTTTTCTTCTTACGCTTTGTTTCCAAAAGTAATGCGATTTGTTTAGTGCGCATGAACGCATGTAAACTTAATATTTGCTGTGCTTTATGATGGGATCTTCTACTATAAAGCCCATATCGTCCAACCATTCGAAAATGTTTTGGCGGTATGTGTTGGAGTAATTCAAATAGAAATCGATAAACACGAACTTTCTTATCCACTCGTTTACCAGTACGGTGATCCTCATACCAATAGTGAACCATTTCTCCATCATATTTTTCTATACGATACTCAGCAACCGCAGGTCGTGCTAGATATCTACCTATGTATTTAGCTACACCCTTGGCATTTTTTATCTTTCTTTCAGCGTTTACGTAAAATCCATTTGGATATCTTTGATATAAGTCATTCACAAGTTCATTAACTTCTTGGTTTCCTGGAAACCATTTTTTCATCAAGTCTAACACGACTTTCTGCCATGACTTCCTTAAAAACTCATATGGAATATATCCATTAGATACCCACTCATTTTGATTATCCAGAGCTCCCTCTGTTACAAGAGCGTGTATATGTGGGTTGAACTTCAAATCACGCCCGAAAGTATGTATTACCGTAATAATACCGGAACGTAGCCCTCTTTTTTTACTCCTATGATAATTATGATATTGAAATACTTCAGCCACTTGTTTACTTAAATCATTAAGTTTTTTACGATCATCATAGAATACATCCCTTAGTTCCTTCGGAATGGTAAATACCATATGACGATGAGGAACGTCGAAGATCATTTCCTGCTGTTTATCTGACCAATCATCTGTATATTTTTTTCCGCATCGATGACAGAATCGACTTTTACACGTAAAACATACAAATTTAGGATCAGGGTTTCCATCGCATCCCAGACATTCATAACGAGCGTAGCCCATATCTCGTGTCCCGCATTTAATTGCTTTATTTACCGTTTCTTTTATATCGTTGCGATAACTTTCAGGAAATCGA
>NZ_JBMERP010000180.1:0-1385 GCF_049310925.1 Virgibacillus sp. DJP39
ATTGTAATATATTTGTAATTTATAAATCTTTACATTGCAACTTCTTCTTAAAACCTTTTTCTTGATGCTAAAGTTATCTGATTACTTATTTATAAACATCTTCTAGATAAACCTACAACACAAAAAGAATAATAGTAAATCCAAAGGCAAAAAAATTCCAGACTTTATGCCTGAATCCAACCTTCATCCCTTTCTCTTCTGCCTCATTGATCTCTTGCTCTCTGTTGTATTTCATTGATAAAAGCGCTCCTCAGAAGCATCTGTATATTTTTATGATTAAATAAGTGCCTGTCACTTGAAACTATTCAGAATAGTTTCAAGTGACAGGCACTATGTTTTCTCTGTAATTCACAAGCCAAAAATTAAAAAGTAAAACCAGAATAAAACTTAATTTTCGTTATTCTTCTTTTTAATCTCTTCTACCTCTTTTTTTAGTTCATCTTCTATTTCCTGAAACAAATCATCGGTGGTTGTTTTATTATGATTCTTTTCCCGTTCATTCATCGGAACAAAATCTGTGTACTCTTCATCGTTGGTATCATCGGACATGTTAACCCCTCCTCGACTACCTAAATCAAGTATATAAATAAATATGGAAAATATGCATGGACATGGTGCCTGGAACACTGTCTATGCAACAATGATAGTAAGTTTTTTAAAAATTTTGTTTTTCTTCATTCGATAAAATGCTACAATAATAGATAATAAGTTCCAATAATCCTGGGATGGGAGCTGTTGGTGTTGCTTCAAATACTATTGTCGAATCTAGCTATCATACTTATAGCCTATCTTAGCAAGGAATTCATTTATAAAAAACTGACTCATTTCCCTAAACTTTTTCTAATTGGATTTAATATTGTTTTGTACTCTTCTTTAATCATTTTGCTGTTTTATATCCCCATTCAAATTAATGATTTCCGGTTTGATTTAAGAGTCGTCATTTTATTGTTTCTTGCCATTACCTATGGATGGCGTATTACGGTTTCCATCTTAATCATAACTGCGCTTTGGCGCCTTAGTGTCATAGGCGGCTCAGTCGCATTGGCATCCGTTTTCTATAATATGATCATTCCCGTTCTGATTGGTTTACTTTTCCGCCAAGCCAACTATAAGATTATGCCATTTAGAAATCTATTTATATTAGCTTCAAGTGTTTGGCTGATTACCTTGATACCACTGACATGGCTTGACCCAAATGGTTTTGAAATGTTAAAAAGTATTGCTATTACGCATTACCTCACTTTTATCATTTGTTTTTTAATTTTGTATGGATTGTATGCCGGCACAGTTAAACAGGAAGAAATGGAAGAAAAAGTTCATCATATGGCCTATCATGATGCTTTAACAGGTTTACCAAATCGGTATAATCTAATGAACGAACTACA
>NZ_JBMERP010000181.1:0-1330 GCF_049310925.1 Virgibacillus sp. DJP39
GTACTTAACAATCAGGTCAAGCTTATTAACGGTTGCGTAGATCATGGCAATAAAGTTGTCAGTTGAGCGGTATCCACGGGCTTTTCTTTTAGCTGCTTGAACCAGACCATTTATTCCTTCAAGTAGACCGTTGGTCATTTTACTGACAAACCATCTTAGAACTCCATTCCTATGCCTTTTTAATGATTTCGCAAGCTTAATTATGGGTTCAAGTTGAGAGCGTATTGCCCATTCATACCATTCATCAAAATATAAACCTGAAATAAAGGGTGATCTGGTCCACATTCTTTGTAGCGATACCTTTATACGGTATGCACGTCCTGTTGCCAGGTCCAAATCCTTTAGTTTTGAAAACGCCAATTCTTGTTTTTCAGTTAAATTTTCTTGGTTCTTGAGCCATATGTAACGTGACTTTTTTAGTAAAGGCTGTGTGAGTTGTTCATGCCTTCGCACCTGATCCAACGCTTGGTTAACCAATTTCATGACGTGAAACTTATCAAAGGTGATGGAAGCATTCGGGAAGTTTTCTTCGATTCCTGAAATAAAAGATGGGGACATATCCGAACATATCTCCTCAATTTGTGAAGGTGAAACCCCTTTACTATCTAGGAACTGACAAAAATCCTGCAACACATTTGCGCCCTTACCTTCTGTCGCAAATAACAATCTTTTGGTATCTGTATCCACAAACAATGTTACATATTTATGCCCTCTTCTACTGGATGTCTCATCTAGAGCGATACGTGTAACATTAGACAGATCAATATTTTCCATCGCTTGGTTCACATAGTATTTAAATACACGCCAAAGTCGAGTATCATGTTCGCCAACTTTTCGGGCTACGGCAGCAACAGGCATTTCCACCATTAACGACATAACATGGTGTTCGAAGAACAATGAAAGTCCTGCACCTGGGCGTGCCCAGTCAATTTCAACCGTACGTATTTTACCACATGATTCACATTTTACACGTGGCATTCTTGCATGAAGCAACGTCTGATATTGCCAAAAATCAAGATGCCTCCACGTTCGATCCTGATCTTGAATATCATGAACCTTACACCCTGATTTTCCACAGTTGGGACATGAAAACTTAGCACCTGAACGGTATTCAATATAAATGTGTAATGTTCTTTCATTTTTGGCTAATTCATGATGAAAAACATACCATGGTTCAGGTATATCTAAAGCAGATTGAAACACATTATATTTATCTTGGAAATCTTCCATAAGTTGTACACACTCCTAGGTATTTTAATAGTTTCTACCTAGTATAAGCAGTTTTATTAAACTTTAAACTAAACAATTAAACATTAAATGGCGAGGAAGC
>NZ_JBMERP010000182.1:0-1300 GCF_049310925.1 Virgibacillus sp. DJP39
ATAGATAATAGCGATTTATATTTTTTCTGTTCAATCATTTTTCGAGTTACTTTATTACCTACTGTTCCAGATATTATTGCTAAACCACTTATAATAAATCCCAACATACCTATTAAACCAATGGCAGAGCTTAAAATAAGACTCCTAGAATAATTTATAAATTGGACGATATAGGTATCACTTTCAGTAATAATAAAATAGGAAAGCAATGTTAAGACTATAGAACAGACTAAAGAGAAATACACCTCAAATTTTCTTATATCAATAATATAGTTCGGCGCATTAACAAAAGCTTTTAAAGATTTATAACTGTGATTTTTCATCAATGATCCTCTTACATCCATTCTAATATCACCTTCCCCTTTTCATTATTAGTTGTTATCCGGAGGAAATTCATTATATTTTTTATTTTTCACTTTTTCTATTGTACGCTTACCTAAAAATATTGTTATACCATTTTTAGCGTGTTCTATAAAAGATTTGAAGTTGTTTTTTTGTTTTTCTGTTATTTTCGTTTGAAAAGGTGAATCTTTGTCTGAGTCATAATGAACTTCTAATCCTTTTTTAGTTTCCCCTTCTACTTCTAATTTACCATAACCTCTATGTAAATATGCTTCACCAAGATTTAAAGCAGATGATACAACATTTGATTCAATATCTAACCCTTTTTCATGCCTTTTATTTGATTCAAACAAAGTAGTCCTACGATGAATGTTTCCTTTAGCCATCAATTCAGTATCTTCATCATACAATTTTTCTAAAGCCTCTTCATTAGCATTCGGGGGGATAATCGTTGATTTTATTTTATGTACTTTATGTATCATCTTTATCCTTTCTCTAATTGGATAGTTATCGGTTTCAAGAAAAATTTCAAAACCAATGTCTGGAATATGAGCCTCTAACAGTCCTTTAAAACCCACTAAAAATTGATTAAAACCTAATTTGTTACGTTCAAAAAAAACCAGAATTTCAGTCCTAAGGTCAAAGAAGAAAAAGGTACTAACAGCATGATTTGGGTAGATAACAGTTTCTGCTTTTCTTGTTTCAGGGTCAAACTCTTCTGCTTTCATTGGGTACCTTCTCACTAGTTCTCCACTTATATAATATTCGTTTATATCTTCGATAGAATCTAAATTTGAAAAATTGTATGTTTCAACTGTTGTAATCTCTTCCTCGTCTCCAGAATCATTAACAAAGTTTTTTGTTTCCTCTTTTACATATTCAATTTCATCATTTAATGACTTAAGAATCCTAGTAATTACTTCTTCAATGCTGCCTTTTTTACTATGCATTTCATGGA
>NZ_JBMERP010000183.1:0-1300 GCF_049310925.1 Virgibacillus sp. DJP39
CCAATGGTCAAATACGCTTTGAGCATCTATGAGTTCCAACCTTCTAAGGATTAATCGTTCGGTTTCTATTTTTGGTGTACCTGAAAAGTTTATCATTCTGTACCTTCCTTACCTATATTGTAATAATCCCTTTAATCCGATTCTCTTCTGTGACCACAAAAGAAATCTCTTATAGCAGAAAGTTTTTTAATTGAGGTTTGGTATAAGTTTGGCATTACAAACTCTCTCATAGAATTCTATTGGTCCTGCTTGTCCTATTATGGCGTACTCATATCCAACATCAGCCATTTCCTTTAGACTTCTATGTAACAGTTCTCTACCTACTGAATTTAACCTTTTACTATTTGAAGTTCCCATCGGACCAAGCAAACCCTTTTTATTTCTAACAATGTCAAAACAAGCAAACCCTATGATATCCTTATTACTCTCGGCAACAAAAATAGGTAAGTTATCCTTTGTCTGTAAATTATCTATATGTTCTAACCAACCTTTTCCGAATTCTTCTTTAATAAACTCTTTTAGATAGCAAAGGTCGGAATGATTCGCTCTTCTAATTGAATTTTGATAACTAATAACTGCGTTTGAATGATAACTTTTCAAATCAACAATCATATCTCTTGGAACACAGGCAATATAAACAATGCCTTCTATGATTTCTTGATTAAAAACCGCAGCCATATTTTCATCTATTTCAAAAATACTTTGAAGAATATGCCCTTCGTTTATCAATACTTGATTATAGGATTCCTTCTTTTCATTTGCTTTGTTAAAGACACTTACTGTTGTTTCTGATAATTTTAATTGATTGTAATAAATATATAGTGCTTCTTTACTTGATTCGCACTTGCTTTGGATTACATTTATAAAATCTGAGCCGAATTTTTTATGTAAATATAAATGAAGTTCTCCACATACACCAGTTGCCTTCTCACAAGCTGCAAGAAATAAATGAGATGGTAATATGACATTCTGGTCGCTATGTTGGGACGCTAATTCAATTATCCTTTTCATCCTATTAGTAAACTGGTATTCATACCTCTTCAAATGACTCTCCCCAATCAATATCAGTTCATTAATAGGTGATTACTCCACTACCTAGCTTCTTTAGTAAAACAACTGATGTTCGTTTTTTGTATATACGTATCCGTTTATTTAAAATGCTATTTACTAAATAATTTTAAGGATAATGTGTCCCCCTTGTGCCAAGGCGCCATTCCCGTCTGAGTATGTCCGTCAGTACTACAACACTATATTAATTTTAACATAAAATTCCAACTTAATTATTTTAAAAAGTAGACTA
>NZ_JBMERP010000184.1:0-1236 GCF_049310925.1 Virgibacillus sp. DJP39
GGTAAATTGCAATATTAAATGCAACACCCTTCGTGAAACCGCCAAATATGGGGTTAAGGGGTGGCAATTTATTACTTTGGTGGCTTAAGCCACCAAAGTAATAAATTGCGCGAACGCTTCGTCAGGGGTAAGGTATTTCAAGATTTTTCTTGGCAGCTGATTAAGCCAATCTTCAACCTCACCAATCATTTTAGTTGCATATGTGTGAATCGGTTGTCCTTTCTTGATGAATCTTCGAATTAGTCCATTATGACGTTCGTTTGTTCCGCGTTCACATGATGTGTAGGGGTGCGTGAAATAGACTTCGAATCCCTTTTGTTCACCGAGGGATGCTAGGGCACTAAATTCAGATCCATTGTCCGCCGTAATACTTTTAAAGACGGTATATGGCTCTGACATGTATTCTGCCAATACGGCTTGTAATGCGACATCTACAGAAGCCGCATCTTTGCCTGGAATACGTCTGACAATTTCCTTTCGTGTCTTTCTCTCAACGAGGGTCAATAAAGCATCGTCATTGGATTTCTTGCCAATAACGGTATCGATCTCCCAGTGACCAAATTCTTCCCTAGTTTCAACAGATTCAGGGCGTTCCTCTATGCTTTTGCCTAGTATGCGTTTGTTCACTCGCGGTTTCTTTTTCTTGGTTGAACGGCGCACTTTCATTGCTAGGTCCATATTGATCACAGACAGCTTTCCCTGATCAATCCAGTTATAGACGCTCTTGGTTGAGGGTACGTATGTTCCTTCGAACTCCGGCTGTCTTTTTGCATATCCGACAACTGCATCTGGAGACCACTGGTCCTGCAAGATTTTCTTCTCGGCATAACCAAGGAATTCCCATGCTTCTATGGCAGTGGAATGGGCACCGCAATGTTCACGGTTTTCTTTGTATACACGTGCTCCAGTGTCAGGAAAGTATTTGATAATAGTTTCATAGTTTGAGTTAAGCTGCGGAACAGATCCGCGCTTGATTTCTCGCGAAATTGTACTGACATTTCGGCCTAATTTTTCCGCTATTTTTCTTTGTGATAGGCCAACGTTTAAATAAGCCGACAATTCGCCTCTTTCGGTTTCGGACAAATGTTTAAATGTACCTGTAGGTGTGTTAGAATATGTCTGAGTCATCGTGATTTCCTCCGTGTGTTAATTTGTTTTAGTCGACATTAATATTACACGGTTTCACGATGGCTTTCTATTTTTTTTAGGTGTTGCATTTGATTATACAATTAACCA
>NZ_JBMERP010000185.1:0-1130 GCF_049310925.1 Virgibacillus sp. DJP39
GTAAATCCGCGCAGCTATTTATGCTGCCTGCTTTCGGTAGTTTACTGGTGACGTCTTTAGTTTTAATTGAACACGATTTTCGTTATAATTGTGAATGTAAATGTCTAGCGCCTTGTAAATATTGCGAACCGTATCCATCATATGAAAGTGCGGTGCTTCGCACTTTAAATGACTGAAGAAGTTCTCAATAGGGGCGTTATCCCAGCAGTTTCCCCTGCGGGACATGGATTGAGTTAGTCCTAACTTTCTCAATCGCTCTATATAACGAGGGTTTGTGAATTGGAATCCCTGATCACTATGCAGGATTGCTCCTTTCTCGAATCCTCGTTTTTCTAATTTCTCTACAGCTGCGAATACAAGCTCCATATCTTGATTGGTCCCAGTGGAATAAGCCACAATTTCTTCGTTAAATAAATCTTTAATAGCACATAGATATACCCACTTATGACGCCCTTTTTGTACGGGGTTGTATGTAATATCCACAGAGAATTTAATTCCTGGCCTAGAAGCTTCAAAGTTTCGGCTCAGCACGTTCGGAATGGACGTATGAAGTTGATTTCGGCGCTTAAACCTCTTCTGACGAATTTGGCACCGCAATCCGAATTTTCTCATCAGGCGACTAATACGCTTTTCGTTGATGTCCATATCATATTTATCATTGAGCTCTATTTTGATTCGTCGACGTCCGATCGTTCCCTTTTCCTTTTCAAACACTCTCAGGATATAGGGGATAACCTCTTGGTCTCTGCAATCTTGAACACGTTCACCATGACGGTTCTTCCACTTATAATAACCAGCACGGGAAACGCCAAGTATGTCCACTAATAAGACAATTGGGTACTGATCGCTATGACTGTCTACAAACGCGTATTCAAGTTCTCTTCCTTTCACCCCCTTTCCAAACCGATAAGCTTTGACAAATACTCATTCTTCAACTGTAAAAGGCGTATTTCTTCTGTAAGTTTTGCCTTCTCGTCGATCTCTGAGTCCTGTTTATTTTTAGAGGAAACCTGGGTCGTTTTTTTACCTCTATCATCCATGAGGCCTTCATAGCCTCCTTGTTTCACCTTGTCCCTCCACTCGTAAATGCGATTTCGGTGACTAAGCTCATATTCTTTAACAAGCTTACT
>NZ_JBMERP010000186.1:0-1082 GCF_049310925.1 Virgibacillus sp. DJP39
TAATTTTTTCCACACTTTTATGATCCAACGGCGCTTTCCTTCTTGCCATTTAGCTAAGATTTTCTTGCTTATCCGTTTACTTCTTCTTGAATACATACCGTAGTGACGTATCGTTTTAAATTGTTCGTCTGGTATATGACGAATCAAACGAATTATAAACTCCTCTACTGTCACCGTTTCATGCTTTTCTTTCCCATCTGTTTTATCTATATATTTAAACGTTACCTGTTGCCCATCATATGCCTCAATCCGATTGATCCCAATCGCTGGTCGACGAATATAACGGCCAATATAGCGAAGCTGTTCAGCTATTTTTCCCTTTTGTTTTGGTGCATACACATAGAAGCCTTCCCCATTTTCGAAAAAAGCCTTTTGTAGTCGAGGCTGCACACGCTTCTTTTCCTCTTTGTTTAAATGCTTTCGAATTAGCTTTAGTACGACTGTTTGCCATTGTTTGCGTAGCATCTTAAACGGAATATAATCGTAATCTTTCCAGTTACCTTTTTTCGTTATCCCACCCATAGTTACGAGCATATGAACATGCGGATTAAAATTCACCTTGGCCCCAAACGTATGCAAGCCGGAAATAATTCCTGGGGTCACCTTTCCCTTCTTTTTAAAAAAGTCTGTGACTAGTTTCGCCGCTTCGTCCATAAGTGGCTTCAATAAATTTCGATGCAAAAGAAATATTTCGCGTAATCCTTCATCAATCGTAAAAATCATGTGTCGATGATTTACCTGTAACACGTCTTCTGTTAAAAGACGGCTCCACTCTTCGCTTTCTCCAATGGAACAGGTTGTGCAAAAACGCCCCTTACAACGATAGGCAACTGTATGAACATCGTTACAACCTTCGCAAACATAGAGTTTAAATCCATTTTTCATATCCCCGCAGTCACGAAACTTTTCCACCTCCTTGATGACAATCGAACGGATTCTTTCCCCATATTTCTGCTTAAATGTTTCCCAATTATTATTGTTATCAAAAAAGATTCGCTTCAGAATGTTTTTCTCCATACATAAAAACTACCACATTTATCATCGATGTGGTAGGGTCAAATTTTTATACTTTCTTTACTTAT
>NZ_JBMERP010000187.1:0-981 GCF_049310925.1 Virgibacillus sp. DJP39
TTTTGTAACTCGGAACTTTGTGGTACGGGACCGTAGAAGAATGGATTTTCTTTAAACGAGAAGCCAAACTGTTTGTCACAAGTTGCTTGTAGTGGACAGGATATACATTTGCTTTCATCGCCATTAAACCAAGATGTATAAGTTTCTTTATCAAATCCGTCCCAGATTAATGCGTGGCCTTCTTCACATTCAGGCGCTCCAGCTGGGGAACATGTTTCCGGGATGATAGTATTCTTTTTAAAATCAGTCACTACCGCTACATCATGCTCCATCAAAGATGTAGCCTGGTCATCTGCACTGAAGTAGCCTAAATCCGCGACAAGATAGTCCGTTTTCAGATCACCAATTTGGTTAAGTTTTTCGACCAATGGCAGCAGAACATCAATGTCAGCGGTATCTGGTGGAAGAATGATGGATAAGAGGACCACAGGTCCTGTAGGTGTCGGACAAACAATTGAATGCTTGCGATATCCAATAAAAAATTTGTTTTGATTTGCCTTATTGCGTTGTACTCCCACTTTGGCATCTGGATCTGAATATGTCTTTTCACAATCGCAAGTTTCTTTGTTTTCACATTTACAGCGTTTTCTCTTATAGCCATTAACATGTGCGTAAACTGGCCTGGAATCAATCCCCGTTAGAGTTGGTTGTAAAAAGTCATCCAACTTTAACGCTTGGTGTATAAGATCAAATAAAATCTCATAAAACAGCTCTTGCGTAACGTACTTGCGGAAGTGACTTAAGCTACTGTGAACAGGTACATCCTTTATGTCTGGTGTGCCAATAAAATTCCGCCAAGCTTGATTTTTAGGGTTTACTAACTGTTTACACAACTGTCGAAACGATGAGATCTCAGGCATGGTAAAGTATAGATAATGCATTCGAAAGTATGTCCTTGGGTCAACCGGAGGTCGACCGCCATCTTTGTATAGTGGTTTTATTTTTTCTAATACAATTGAATCGTTTACATGATTGATATAA
>NZ_JBMERP010000188.1:0-967 GCF_049310925.1 Virgibacillus sp. DJP39
CATCCACTGTTTATGTTCGATGGCGTAACAGGGGATTGTCTCAAGGCTGTATTACGTTCTGGCAATGTGTATACATCGAGACAAATTGTTGCATTTATTGGCCCAGAGCTCAAAAAGTTAAGAAAAAAATACCCCAACATAAAGATCATCATACGTGGAGACAGTGGATTTGCCACACCTGAGCTATACAAACTTTGTGAGGCGCATGGGGCCGACTTTGTTATTCGATTGAAAGCGAATCAACGTCTACAAAAGGTTGCAAACTCTTTCATTGATGAGATTGCTACCCAGGTTGATATCTACGATGGTTATCAAGCGTTTTATCGGGAATTCACGTACAAGGCGAAAAGTTGGGATCTGGATCGAAAGGTGATAGTGAAACTAGAAAAACCAAAAGACCAATTACTGTTCATCCCCACCTTTATTGTGACAACACTAGATGACTCGCCAAAGGATACCGTGCAATTTTATGCGATGCGTGGAACAATGGAAAACTACATAAAAGAAGGAAAATTTGGATTTGCCTTTGGGAAAATGAGTAGCTCAGAATTTGAGGTTAACTCCAATAAGCTACAAATTGCCGTTTTAGCGTACAATTTGCACAATGGTTTACGTCGTCTTTGTATGCCGAAGGCTATGAAAAAGCACCGGATTCAAACGGTTCGCATGCGATTCATCAAAATTGCAGGGAAACTCAGCCGTTCCGGCCGGTATCTCTTATTTAAATTATCCAGCAGTTCCTTATATAAACAGGAATTTTTGAGTACACTAAGGCGGATTCAACAACTGCCAAGCTTTTGTTAGAACTAATACCTCTAAAGAAAAAAACAAATTCCTCGATACAGGATACGTATGTCTTTTTTTGGTCTTTTAATTCTGGATAAGAATAAAATTTGGTTATTATCATCTATTACCGTTCATTAGCCATGAAAAGATGCTAAAAAACACATAAATTCACTGTCTTTTT
>NZ_JBMERP010000189.1:0-935 GCF_049310925.1 Virgibacillus sp. DJP39
TGTGTGCCAGGCATGCACACATTCTTTAGGGTTAGAGTCCCGAACCGTGAAGGCAGTAGTAGCGGTTAGCTTAAGACAAGGGTGTCTGGGGTGACCCAGAATCTGAAGGAAGTCCGCGGCAAATCTCCGCCTTGAGGAACACGAACTTCATAGAAGGCTAGGTGTATTTGGATGAGACTGCATAACAAGTCAAAACCCATACTGCCGAAGGATACACAAAGTAAATGAAGTGGGGATATGGAGAGGAAGAATGTGTGCTTACCCTGGGAGGTCTGATAGGAGCGCGGTGCACACGCCGTAACCGAACATGTGAATGTTCGCTGAACTATCAGAAGTCAGCCGAAGCCGTAGTATTGAATATCTCTAGAGTATTCAAGAAGGGCTGAATCATTTAAGAAGAATTGTCGCTTCGCGTACGCAATGCTTGATGAAGCAGAAACATAATAACCTTCCTAATGGAGGAAACGGTGAATCCCGTGGGGGACATTAGAAGGGCTGAAAGTTATTGCCACATAAGAAGAAGGAACAATTCACGTAGGAGTTAGATATCATGTTGGAACAAATCCTTTCACGGGAAAACTTAATACTCGCATTAAAACGTGTTGAACGTAATAAAGGGAGTCATGGTGTAGATGAGATGCCCGTACAAAGCCTACGAGCGTATGTCACGAAACACTGGAATGCCCTGCGAGAAGAACTTCAAGAGGGAATCTACTATCCTCAACCTGTTCGTCGTGTCGAAATCCCGAAACCGAATGGCGGGAAGAGGAAGTTAGGTATACCTACCGTGCTGGACAGATTCATCCAACAAGCAATTGCACAAGTTCTCACCAAAGAATATGACCCAACGTTCTCGAAACATAGTTATGGATTCCGTCCAAACAAACGAGGACATGATGCGGTAAGGGAAGCAAGGAACTACATCAAGCAAGGTT
>NZ_JBMERP010000190.1:0-907 GCF_049310925.1 Virgibacillus sp. DJP39
CAGCTTGTAGAGAAAGTGGGTGTTTTTTCTCTACAAGCTTTTTTGTATTATCTTGAACTAGGAATTTTCAAAGGTATTTTAATGAAAATAGACTCCCACACACTTAGCCGAGCTTGGCTAAGTGTGTGGCAATCTTCTTCATGTTCTGGCACGCTGCAGTGAGTAACACTTGTTCACCTGCATTGTGCAATCCACGTAACCTGCAGTAGCGAAGCCCATGCAGTTGTTTGGAATCTGCAAAGCTTCGCTCTATTTTCTCTTTTCTAAACTTGTAGAGTATCTTTCCTGAAGGGGAAAGCCGATTCTGTCGAATCTTTTCCTTGTAATCTTCCCATACATGCCGCGTAACGACCTTTTGGTGATTTTTTGATCGTGTACATTGGTCTAATAATGGGCAGTTTTTACAGTTATGAGGGTTTGATTTATATTCTCTATATCCTTCACGGTTTGTAGTGCTATAGGGTAAGGTTTCTCCGTTTGGGCAAATATAAATGTCATTGTCTTTGTCATACTTAAACTTCCATTTTGGAAACAGTCCTTTTGTTGGGTGGAACCTTCGATGTGCAATCACACCAAATATATTACGATCTAATATCCCTTTACAAATGGGTACAGTAAGGTACCCTGAATCCAAAGCAACAGCTTCAACGTTAAAACCAAATCGTTCTACCTGTCGATCTAAACGGTTGAGGTAAGGACGAGAGTCGTGAAAATTTCCGGGGGTAACAAACGCGTCTGTAATAATATTATATTTCATGTCTGTAGTGCGGTGATCAAGGTAGCAGAACATCTCCTGTTTCTGGTCACGGGACATAAATCCACTATCGGGATCTGTTTTACTTTTACGAATCTCCTTTGTTTTAATCACTTCTTTTCGATCCTTTAGAGGTTTTTTTTCATGCGAATT
>NZ_JBMERP010000191.1:0-869 GCF_049310925.1 Virgibacillus sp. DJP39
TATTTGCGAGATTTCCGCATGAATTTCACACATTTTAATCCTAATTCCCGCATTATACGATACACTTTTTTATGGTTGATAGAATGTCCAATTTTCTTTAATTCTTTTGTGATACGTTTATAACCATAACGTTCATGAAACTTTTTAAATAAATCTGTAATGATTTTTTTTAATTCTGTATCCAGATCTTCTCTGTCAAAATTTTTCACTTGGTAGTGGTACGTTGCTTCTGGAATCCCGACGACAAGGAGAACATCTTTTAATCGGAACCCTTCTTCTTTGAGTTCGAATGCCACCTTTGCTTGTGCTTTTCGTGGAAGGCACTCGGATTTTCCCGAAAAGCTCTCAACTTTTTTAAGTATGCGTTTTCTAGTCTTAGTAATTCATTCTCTCGTTCTAATTCTTCATGCGTCAGCTTTATTTCTTCTTTTTTCTGTTTGTTTGGTTTTTTAGACATAGAAGGTTGCCCCTTTGACTTTGGTTTCAGGCCTTCTATCCCTTGTTCATTAACTATTTTCGTCCAGCGGAAAATTAATGAAGGATTGTTCAATCTAAATTGATCAGCAGTTTCCTGATAAGAAGCGCCTGTCTCTATCATAAATTGTATCGTATCTAATTTAAAGTGAACAGAATACGCTTCCTTCATATTTTTTCGCTTCAGTCCCTCCATCCCTAGTGTTTTATAGGCTCGTACCCAGTCTTGTAATGTTGTTCGAGAGGGAATATTGTATTTTTTTGCTAATAATTTATATCCGAGATTTCCATGCAAATACTCGGTAACAAGCTTTATTTTAAATTCCTCATTATATTTGGTCATAAAAACACCCCTGGAAGTTAGTTTTCCACTCTAACTTTCAGGGGTCGGTACC
>NZ_JBMERP010000192.1:0-810 GCF_049310925.1 Virgibacillus sp. DJP39
ATTCCACAAGCTCACACCCCGAAGGGTGATTACTTGCTTCCCGCGCTCAACTTGCATGTATTAGGCACGCCGCCAGCGTTCGTCCTGAGCCAAGATCAAACTCTCCAAAAAGTGTTTGAATAGAATTACATTCTATCAATTGTCTTAGCTTTGTTTCGTTACTTACATACTTGGTTGTTTTGTTCAGTTTTCAAGGAGCAAATATCAGCACTGTTTAAAAACAGCGTGTTATTAATATACCATATTAAGCTTGTCATTGTCAACAGCTTGTTTTAAGCTTTTTTGCGACAACCTATTAAATATACCATTCATTCTATCGAATGTCAACTATAATTTACTTTTTCTATTGATAAAAGAAAGTAACTTTATAATTGAATTTTTTCGCTACAACTTCGGCAATCTGTTTGCCTTTTTTGGCGACAAGAATAATAATACATCATATCTATTATAATGTCAACAAGTTTTTTATCAGATCTATTTGTAATAGTATTCCCAATTACTTTAAGATCATGTAAAAGGTTTTCCCTCATTGAATCTAAGTTCTGTAAACATAAAAAAACCAAGAAATGAATGAATCACATCTTGGTTTTTTTATTGCCTGGCGACGTCCTACTCTTGCAGGGACAAAGTCCCAACTACCATCGGCGCTGGAGAGCTTAACTACTGTGTTCGGTATGGGAACAGGTGTGTCTTCTCCGCTATTACTACCAGACCTTACTGAAAATTAAGGACAAGATTTATTATAGCCATTTTCGCTTCAAAATGCAAGCATTTTTTAAATTTTATACCCTAAAAACTAAATAAGAGCTT
>NZ_JBMERP010000193.1:0-797 GCF_049310925.1 Virgibacillus sp. DJP39
ATAGCCTAAGCACGCATTTCAATATGATGGAAAGTGTAAGGAATCGTCTCTTGTAGCGATTATAAGACCAATGTAGTGAGTAAGCGTGAAGGTGGTGATAATCATGAGACCACAACGCAAGTATTATTCCATTATCGACAAAGTGTATCGCATGGATAATCTGTATGAGGCATGGAATGCCGTGGAGGCAAACAAAGGAAGTGCTGGAGTGGATGGGGAAACCATCATATGGTTTGAGACACAACTCAATCAAAACCTATTAGAGATTCAGCGGTTGCTTAAAGAGGGTCGTTATCAACCTCAACCAGTGCTACGGCATTATATACCAAAAGATAATGGAAAGAAGCGACCATTAGGAATACCCACAGTCAGGGACCGAATTGTCCAGCAGGCAGTTCGACAGATGATTGAACCGCTTTTTGACCGAGACTTTTATCTACACAGCTACGGGTTCCGAAAGGGACATTCTCAACACCAAGCATTGGATATAGTCAGACGTGCCAAAAAGAGCGGGTATGAATATGTGGTTGACTTAGATATTCAATCCTATTTTGATAATATTCCACATGAGTTACTCATGGGGAAAATCAAGGACAAGATTACGGATGGACGAGTGCTTGATTTAATCGAAATGTGGTTAAAAGCAGGTGTAATGGAAGATGATCAGTTCCAGTACACGAACATCGGTTCTCCGCAAGGTGGCGTCATTTCGCCATTATTAGCGAATATTTACCTTGATGAATTTGATTGGGAGATGAATGAAGAAGGTTTTCCAGTTGTTCGTTTCGCAGATGATG
>NZ_JBMERP010000194.1:0-789 GCF_049310925.1 Virgibacillus sp. DJP39
ATTATCCGGAACCAAGGTTTCAGGAACACCTCCAAAATATTCTAATGCATGAATATGAGCGATAAGCCAATTCGCTGATTTCATATCCATGAAAGCTTCCACGTAGCTGAATTGGCTATAGGGTAAGGTCGCAATAAAAATGTACGCTGGTATAGCTTCTCCTGTTGAGCGATCAATAATTTCCAACGTAGAACCTGCCCAATCTACTTCCATACTTTCACCAGGTTTTCTTAGAATAGGCATTGTCAATTTGTATTTCTTCGCGTATTTTCCATAATTCTCGGTAAATGTTCGATAAGCATAAGGAATCTTTCCAACCTCACGTGCTTCCGTTGCATACTCATAATGCAATAAAGTCAAAGTTACATTCTTCTTTTGTAATTCCTTATGCACTTTTTCCCAATCAACCGGGAAGTAACCTTTCTCAATAGCCTGTTTTTCTGGAAAGAGTAATGATTCTAACCATGGATTGGTCATGGTATCGTTCAAGCTTTCCACACCAAGTTTCTTCGCTCGATGAACGACTTCAGAGACTGTATTTCTCGAATGACCAGTACTAGAACTAATTGTTCTCTGACTGATTTTTTCAAAATACAACTCTAGAATTTTACGACAATTAATCACAAAAAAACCTCCTGTATAATAATGTCATGCTTGTTTGCATGCAACTTTTATTATACAAGAGGTTGTTCTAATTTATATTGTTGGCTCTCCCGTCCGCAAACGGTGGCTCTATCTTCCGCAATTACTGGCTCAAAACTCCGCACAAGTGGCTCTATTCATCCGCAA
>NZ_JBMERP010000195.1:0-787 GCF_049310925.1 Virgibacillus sp. DJP39
ATAGCAGCACGAAAAGAAAAAGAAAAAGCTGAAGAAGAACAGGAATTAAAAGAAAAAATACGTGTGATTTTCAACAAAAACCGCAAGGTATATGGGACTCGTAAAATTAAAAAAGCCCTTTCAAAAGCAGGTTACACGGTTTCCAGGCGTCGCATAGGTAGATTAATGAGGGAACTTGGGATCCAATCAAAATATGCCCAAGCGTCCTATAAACCAATGACCACCCAGCCAAATGAAGACCCCGTTGGTAACGTGTTAGACCGGGAATTTCAAGTAGTGGAAGAGATGTCTGTGCTGGTCAGTGACTTAACGTATGTCAAAGTAGGTAAACGTTGGAACTACGTTTGTTTTTTAATAGATTTATATAATAGAGAAATAGTTGGTTATAGCGCTGGCAAGTGCAAAGATGCAGTATTAGTTCAACGTGCCTTCGGGACTGTCAAACGTCCAGTAGAAAATGTAAAACTGTTTCATACAGATCGCGGATCTGAATTTAAGAACGTCGTTATTGATGAATTATTAAGTGAACACAAGATTGAACGCTCTCTAAGTCATAAAGGAAACCCTTATGATAATGCGGTAGCAGAAACGACATTTAAGATATTGAAGACAGAATTAGTCAACGGAACACACTTTTCCACCCTTGAACAGCTATCTCTTGAACTTTTTGATTATGTCAATTGGTACAATAATGTCCGTTCGCACAGCACGCTTGGCTATTTAAGTCCAGTAGAATATCGAAACTCAGCCCTTAAAGGAATTGTTTGATTTAGTGTTGACAATCCAA
>NZ_JBMERP010000196.1:0-782 GCF_049310925.1 Virgibacillus sp. DJP39
AAAAGTACTTGCATTTTGATGCAAGAATGGCTATAATAAATTTTGTCCTTAATTTTCAGCAAGGTCTGGTAGTTATAGCGGAGAAGTCACACCTGTTCCCATACCGAACACAGTAGTTAAGCTCTCCAGCGCCGATGGTAGTTGGGACTTTGTCCCTGCAAGAGTAGGACGCCGCCAGGCTTTAAAATTTTTGGAGGATTAGCTCAGCTGGGAGAGCACCTGCCTTACAAGCAGGGGGTCGCAGGTTCGAGCCCTGCATCCTCCACCATTTTATAAAAATTTACAATAATGTATACGCCGGCCTAGCTCAACTGGTAGAGCAACTGACTTGTAATCAGTAGGTTGGGGGTTCAAGTCCTCTGGCCGGCACCATTTTTTACTTTAATATATGGAGTTATTAATTAGTATGAGCCATTAGCTCAGTTGGTAGAGCATCTGACTTTTAATCAGAGGGTCGAAGGTTCGAATCCTTCATGGCTCACCATTTATATATGCGGGTGTGGCGGAATTGGCAGACGCGCTAGACTTAGGATCTAGTGTCTTTTGACGTGGGGGTTCAAGTCCCTTCACCCGCACCATTATACTAATTAATTAAAGCGGAAGTAGTTCAGTGGTAGAACATCACCTTGCCAAGGTGGGGGTCGCGGGTTCGAATCCCGTCTTCCGCTCCAAAAAAAGCCAAGTTTCCATGCCGGGGTGGCGGAATTGGCAGACGCACAGGACTTAAAATCCTGCGATAGGTGACTATCGTGCCGGTTCGAGTCCGGCCCTCGGCACCATAT
>NZ_JBMERP010000197.1:0-766 GCF_049310925.1 Virgibacillus sp. DJP39
GAGGGAATTAAGTACCGAAGTTCTGGATTTCACACTGCCAAGAAAAGCCTCTAGTGAGTTCATAGGTGCCCGTACCGCAAACCGACACAGGTAGGCGAGGAGAGAATCCTAAGGTGATCGGGAGAACTCTCGTTAAGGAACTCGGCAAAATGACCCCGTAACTTCGGGAGAAGGGGTGCTCCTTTAAGGAGGAGCCGCAGTGAATAGGCCCAAGCGACTGTTTAGCAAAAACACAGGTCTCTGCGAAGCCGAAAGGCGAAGTATAGGGGCTGACACCTGCCCGGTGCTGGAAGGTTAAGGGGAAAGGTTAGCACTTCGGTGCGAAGCTTAGAACCGAAGCCCCAGTAAACGGCGGCCGTAACTATAACGGTCCTAAGGTAGCGAAATTCCTTGTCGGGTAAGTTCCGACCCGCACGAAAGGTGCAACGACTTGGGCACTGTCTCAACGAGAGACCCGGTGAAATTATACTATGCGTGAAGATGCGCATTACCCGCGACAGGACGGAAAGACCCCGTGGAGCTTTACTATAGCCTGATATTGAATGTTGGTACAGCTTGTACAGGATAGGTGGGAGCCGTAGAAACCGGAGCGCTAGCTTCGGTGGAGGCATCCGTGGGATACCACCCTGGCTGTACGGACCTTCTAACCCAGGACCGTAATCCGGTTCGGAGACAGTGTCAGGCGGGTAGTTTGACTGGGGCGGTCGCCTCCCAAAGAGTAACGGAGGCGCCCAAAGGTTCCCTCAGAATGGTTGGAAATCATTCG
>NZ_JBMERP010000198.1:0-755 GCF_049310925.1 Virgibacillus sp. DJP39
ACACAAAAGGAAAAGGAGAGGGAATGAGTGCAAAGTCATTTTATCATAAAAATGTTAGGGATTAAAGACAAAAATGTAGATGTGTGGGCTATTGATGAGACTTCTGGGGAGTTACTTATAGAGCTTTATACGAAGAAAAGGAAACAGGCCTGCATGGCTTGTAAGCAAAAGACGAAACGGGTTCATGGCTATCGATTACAGAAGATAAAGGGTCCGATCCTATCGGATCGCCAGGTTCATATTTCTTTACGAAAGAGGAGATATCTCTGTACAAATTGTAATCATACATTTTATGAGCGATTGCAAATGATTGGGCATTATCAACGGTGTATTTCTTCTCTACAAACAACTGCTCTGAGTTATACAGCCATTGGCTCTTTTACAACGGCTGCACGGCTGGCGGGCATGACAACCAATCGATTATTGCGGCTATTCGACAAACACACCATAAAGACAAAAAAGGTTTTGCCTAGAGCTATTGCCATTGATGAATTCAAGGGAGATGCTGGTGGAGAAAGGTTTCAATCGGTAGTCGTTGATGTAGAAAATAAAGAGATTCTGGATATCTTGCCCGATAGAAAAGTAGACACAATTAAGGAATATCTAAACTCTGTTGATACTGGTAATGTTGAAGTTGTAGTAATTGATTTATCGAATTCTTTTAAACAGGCTGTTCGAAAAGCTTTAGGTGATCCACTTATTATTGCGGATCGTTTTCACTTCATGCGACAAGTTTATTGGGCGTTAGATGATGT
>NZ_JBMERP010000199.1:0-724 GCF_049310925.1 Virgibacillus sp. DJP39
CTGTTAATTTTGAACAAGCAAAATTATACGAAAAAGATGGAGTCCCTGCATGGGGAGCTGATTATAAACAATTGGATTTTGATAGCAAGATTGATACCATTACTTTTGATGGTATAGATTTCTTGCCATTGAAATGGGAAACACTTGCAGACCCACTTGATGAAGCAAATCAGGTTTTCTGGGGCGGTGAAGGTAATGAAGTTGATAACAATTTAATTTTTAAAGCTGATTTATCAAGTGTGGATGACGCAACTCTAACATTTGATCATTTTGTTGATATTGAAGAACAGTGGGACTTTGGCGTAGTTCAAGTCTCAACGGACGGTCAAACATGGACCAGTCTTGAAAATGAAAATACCCGTTCTGATGTTGTAGAAGAAGGATACCCTAAGATTAAAGAAAATGTTCCTGGATTCACAGGTCATACAGAAAATTGGGTAGGAGAAAGTTTCGAATTGTCATCTTATGCGGGACAGGAAATATACATCTCCTTCCGTTACCTAACTGACTGGGGATACAATGATACTGGTTGGTTTGTAGACAATATTGAAGTTCCAGAAGTTGGATTATCGTTTGATGGAACTAGCACAGACAGTTTCATATCTAAATCAGAGCTCCTTGAGAACTTTGTAAATTATTCTGTTACATTTGTTAATGAGGACAAACATGGTAAATATAAAGTGATGCATATTGATCCATTCAATGTAACAGAGGAAGATGCATT
>NZ_JBMERP010000200.1:0-700 GCF_049310925.1 Virgibacillus sp. DJP39
GGTGGTTCAAATCCACACGGTAACTTTACCCTTTGAAGTACCGTAGCCGAAGCAACATCCTCGCCTGCTAAAGGCAGGATGGACAGGGTGTCCTCTGCGAAGAGGAATCTGGAAGGTCTGCAGGCAAAGTCCAGCCCGGAACATTGGGTGAACCAGAGGTGGCGGCGATGATGGGTGACTCGCCTAGAAAACGAGGAAACCTATGCAAAGCGCATATCTTGTAGGGAAACAAGATAAAGGGGAAAGACCTACAGGACACATCGACGTGTTTAGGGTCAGGATGGACGGAAAAGAATGTGTAATTACTGGGGGAAGCACTGTAGACTCCTAATGGTAAACATCATTAGGTAGGGGAGGTATAACCCTATATGGGGAAAGCTGAACCGACGGTACTGCAGGTGGCGGAAGGTTTCGTAGTAGTGATGAGGTCCGAGCCGTTGAAAGCTGGTGACAGTGTGGAGGATAAAACTCGGATGAGTGGATGCATAGCGTCATCTAACCCATATCGTGACCAAAAGTTGCGAGATGGAGGTGAAGGGAACCTGCTTCGTCAACATTGTGAATAATAGTGAGTGGGAGACGTACCGTCTTAAATAAGAAAGGTCTATCAAAAGAACGTGCTGCCGAACACGAGAACCGTGCAAGGAAATAGGTAGACTGGCGTCCTGAGTACATGATGATTGGAAAGAAGCGATTGGCA
>NZ_JBMERP010000201.1:0-689 GCF_049310925.1 Virgibacillus sp. DJP39
TGTAAAGGGTCACTCTATTCCATCCAAAATGGCCTTGTTTTTTTCAGATTCCTCCGGTTCGATTACTTTACTTTCCTGAGATAATTTGCTAAATTATTTGCAAATTATAAGGGGGAGTTTTTTTATGATCATTTCACATGACTTTGACATTGGATTACTAGCATATGAAGCAAAAGGAAAGGAAAATGACTTTCCCATTTTTAGGGACTGTCCTTGTCGTGAATGTTCTGGGCGGGCGTGTGTTCAACGGAATGGCTATTATTGCCGAAATGGCATTAATGAAGAGGAAGTTGTGAGAATCCCTATTTGTCGGTTAATATGTTTGGTTTGTGAAACAAGCTTCTCTATTCTACCAGACTTTTTAATTCCTTATTATCAACATACGCTACATACGGTTTTAATCCGAGTCTATCAATTTTTACAGGATAAGAAACCGAATGGAAGTCGCCAGTTACTGGCGCAGCATCTTAATCGATATTTTAATAGTCTACACTGGATACATAGCTTTTTTATGGGTTTGGGGAATGTATTGGGTTTCTCGGAGGATCGGACAAAAGAAGCCATAAAATACATGAAAATGATCCAGGACTTTGACGAAGCCACCTTCTTGCGAAGGAGTTGGGGTCATTTATCATCATACTTTATGGCACATTAATTCTATCATATTTTCCTTGCAAAAAAAATAATGG
>NZ_JBMERP010000202.1:0-688 GCF_049310925.1 Virgibacillus sp. DJP39
CTTACTGTACTTTCCTGTTATATGGCTGAATTGACTCGCTTTTGTTGCATGAGTATCTATTTTCTTTAAAGAAAGACCTTGATAACCTAGTTTTCGGTCAATTATTGTTAGTACCATTGCAGGAGCACGATTAGCTATTGATTTTCCAAACCTCTTTTTGCGGTTGATTTTACCATTTCTATTATTGTATGTGGTATTTTTTGCACGCTTTTGTAGAGATTGAAACCGCATCGTTTCAACTCGAATATCAGAACCAAGAGAAAGGATTTCATTAGCTATTTTTTCGTGTGACATTTTACGTTGAACAGCGATTTTGCGAAAAAGTTCTTTTCTTTTTTTGCGTAGTCTCTCGTACTTTTGAGAGTATATCCAAATTCGTCTACCTTTTTTAATTGTTCCATTTTCATTAAAATTATTAGGATTTGTACTTCGTTTAGACCTATCCATTTTACGCTGAATTCGTTTTAGTTCTTTTTCGTTAGTTTTACATGCTGGTGCGAGTTCTTGAAGTTGGACTTTCTCTTCACTACATATCGCAATAGTAGATGTACCAATATCTAATCCTACACGTTTTGTTTCGTCGTTAGAAATCTTACGATTTCTTTTCATTGGTGGATACCCTTCTTGGATAAGTTGAATAAAGTAGCGAACTTTTCCACGTACTTCACGTTTTAATATGCGAACGTAC
>NZ_JBMERP010000203.1:0-667 GCF_049310925.1 Virgibacillus sp. DJP39
TCAGGAATTAGATACAGCCATAGCTTCAGGAAGAGATAAACAACGGTTTTATTTAAAGGATAAGCGAACACTGAAATTCGAATCTGTTTTCGGGCAAGTAGAACTAAAAAGAAATTATTATCAGGATAAGGAAACTGGGAAGTATGTTTACTTATTAGATCAATATTTAGCCTTTGATGGCACAAAGGGAATAAGCCCAGTGGTGCAGGATCTGGCCATTGAACTAGCTGTAACCGGCGTTTCCTATCGACAGGCTGGCAAGGCGATTGAGAAACTTTTGGGCTATCCTGTCATCAGTCATGAAGGCATACGCCAGCAACTTTTGAATACAGAAATTATTCCTGAACACGACGTGCAGCTTGAGCAAGACGTTGTATTTGTGGAGGTTGATGGGCTTTATACAAAAAGCCAGGAGAAAAAGAAAAAAGGCAGGGAAATTAAGATTGCCAGTGTGCATCAGGGTTGGGAAATGAATGGTAAACGGGCAAAGCTAATGGAGAAGCGACATTTTATTCATGAAGGAAACCTGCCGTTCTGGGAAGAATTTGAGCAGTATCTAATGAACACTTACGAGTATGATCCGACCAAACACCACCTCGTTATCAATGGAGATGGAGCGAAATGGATAACATCCTGCCGGGATTATTTCCAGCATAATGCGACCTTT
>NZ_JBMERP010000204.1:0-614 GCF_049310925.1 Virgibacillus sp. DJP39
GTCATTGACCGTTTTCATGTTGCCCGGGATGTTCAGCGATTATTTCGGGATCATTCGAGATACCGCCCCATTCGAAAGAAACTAGCAAACTATGACTGGAAAGGCTTCATGGTGGAGTTAAATAGTGCCGTTGGCACCCTTGAAAATGAAAAGAAAGAAGAACGTTTGGAAGAACTAATTGCCCAACTTTCTCAATATCCAGAGGCGCTAGGAGATTACCGCGAAAAATTAAAAGGGAAAGGCATAGATACAACAAAATTTCGTCCGATGGGAAGTGCGGAGGGAACAATGAGCGTATTCGCCAAACGCCTCAAAAATGGACGTAGTTGGAGTAATATAGGGATTGATAAATTCATTGATGTGATGGTCGCACTTAAAGATAATTTGGAAATTAAAACGCTACAAGGAATACTTGAACAGTCGCTGGAAGTAACTCAGCAAAATGATGACACAAAACCCCCGAAACACTTTGTTGAGAAGCTGAAAGAAAGCGCTGCAGAAGCAACACGTAATAATCTGGGTTATCTAAAGCAAGCTATAGGAAGACCAATTACAGACGCTTTAAAAGGATTACGAGGAATTTAAAAAAGTAAAAAAGCACCAACGTATAAAAT
>NZ_JBMERP010000205.1:0-614 GCF_049310925.1 Virgibacillus sp. DJP39
CCATTCAACAGGTTAATTTAACCAAAAAACGCAGAATAATTCGTAAAAACTTACGGATTAAACCAGTAGGATTGGCTGACTTTATATATAATGGTTTTAATAAACTAAGTTGTTAACAAATGGTAAACTAATCATGAGTAACTCTGTGGTTTTTATCTAATTGAGGAGGATATGAAATGGACTACAAAAATGAATTAACTCGAGATGAAGCGATTTTCTTTCTGGATATGGTCGGTTCTGTCAAAAGTCCTAATAAAAAGACTAAATCTACCAGAGTAAAACCCTACTACTCGATACTAAATGACAGAGATTCTGATGACTTCAAAAAATTCATCGATATATATAAATCTTTAAAACACATCCTACCTGAAAGGAAGCAAATGATAATGGATGAAATCTACGGTATAAACAAACCGGGAGTCTCACTAAAAACAGTTGCCTCATCAATCAACATTACTCGTGAGCGTGTAAGACAAATATGTCATGAGGCAGAAGTTGCAATGGCTAAAGAAATTGTCAGGAGATTAGGGGGGATTTCTAATTTAAAGCAAGCGTAACATCATGAAGCTAATCTCCCTTCAAACTATGATAAATCAAGCTGTCATCTGTTTTGG
>NZ_JBMERP010000206.1:0-593 GCF_049310925.1 Virgibacillus sp. DJP39
TTCAGGAGCGTAGAAGGCTACATTGTTATTCTCGAAATTGGCCAGAGAATGACGGCTTCCTCGGAGTCGATGACCTCGGCACGTTACACATTGATATATTACGGCAACTCGGGAGATCCTTTAGGTCTCTTCCAACAATAGGAGGAGTAATGACGAACAAGCGATAATAAAGTGAGGGCTGTCAAATGCCTAAAGGAAGTCGGATAGTGGCATAGTACCAATGAAGTTGGGTAATGCCAATGGAGGAAAGGCCGCTACCTGTCACCACCCTTGAAAGGGAAACATTAACTGCACACAGAGGTGGAATTGTAATGGAAACAAAACTAACAAGGATAGCAGAATTAGCCAAAACAAATCATGATATGGCATTTACTTCTCTAGCGCATCTACTTAATGAGGACTTCCTTAAGCAGTGTCATCATGAACTACCAAGTGGTAAGGCATTGGGTGTAAAGGGCATCTCGAAAGAGGAATATGGTAAGGAGCTGAACGAGAATGTAAAAAATCTCGTAATGCGTCTAAAAAAGAAGGCCTACCGGCCTGTCCCCGTGAAGAGGACATACATTAACAAGCCTGGCTCAAAGATGAAGAGA
>NZ_JBMERP010000207.1:0-575 GCF_049310925.1 Virgibacillus sp. DJP39
GCCTACCAGATATCGATTTAATTTCTCGATTCTGTCCCCCATATTCATGGATTTCCTTCTGGACGTTAACTGTCGAATACGTTGTTTAAAGCGTCTGATACTCTCTTTAGAAACCCGAATTTTCGGGTTTTCTTTGTGAAATGTGAGAGAGAAACCAAGGAATTTACGTTTCCATGGGCGGTCTACCGCACTTTTCTCCTCATTAACTTTAAGCTTCAGTTTTCCTTCAATAAATTCTGTGATGCTTTTCATCACGCGTAAACCCGCTCTCTTGGAACGAACATATATATTACAGTCGTCCGCGTAGCGGACGAAACGGAGTCCTCTTTCCTCTAATTCTTTATCCAACTCATCTAAAACAATATTGGAAAGCAACGGACTTAGAGGTCCACCTTGCGGTGCTCCTTCTGTGTTAGGGCGAACCAGACCGCCTTCCATAATACCTGCTTGCAGGTATCTGCGAATTAACTTCAACACATTCGGGTCTTCGATTCGCTTGCTCAAAGTACGCATTAGTCTGTCATGGTTTACTTTATCGAAGAATTTCTCAAGATCCATGTCAATAACCCAGCGGC
>NZ_JBMERP010000208.1:0-560 GCF_049310925.1 Virgibacillus sp. DJP39
GTTCTATCTGCACTGCAACGTGCTGAGGTAGGAAGTGGATTTGTAGCAGGACTTGGAATTGTAATTCTTGCAATCATTATTGACCGTTTCACGCAAAATGTGAATGGTAAGAAATAACAAAGATAGTATGGAGTTTTGTAAATCATACTGTGCAAATTTGTTGGTATCTTTTCAATAGAAAAGTTTCCATATATATATAACAAGAAAAAGGGGAGATAACTAGTTATGTTTAATTTAAACTGGAAAAAAGTCGGCATTGCTGCCGGACTTTCATTATCATTAGTAGCTGCAGGTTGTGGTGCTGATGAAGAAGAGGCAACAAATGACGATAAGTCTTCAGACAAAACTGAGGAAGTAAACTATAGTGAAGAAATGGATTACACCATTACGGGCATTGAACCTGGTGCTGGTGTTGTAAAAGCAGCAGAAACAGCAGTAGCTGATTACGAAAGTTTGGCTGGATGGACCGTACAAACGTCATCTAGTGGTGCAATGGCAACAGCATTAGGAGAAGCTGTTGAAGCTGAAGAGCCTATTGTAGTTACTGGTTGGACTCCACA
>NZ_JBMERP010000209.1:0-555 GCF_049310925.1 Virgibacillus sp. DJP39
TAGGTTGTGTACTAACCATATTTGCTGGAATAATATTCATCAACACGCCTTCTGTACAAATTAAAATTCTACACTCAAAAAGTCTTGGAGACGTAATAAATTCGGAACCCTTTACAAATACGTTTCTATATTTATTAGGGGAAGAACTTCCCCGATTTCGGAACTCGCTTGGTAAAGAATTCAAAACCCCTTCACTAACTAAATTAGCCTTGGAGACTGTGACCGGTATTAAAACCGATAACATTACAACATTACTCATGCAAGAGATCCCAGGCTTTAATATAGTTAATGCTGAGATTTATATTGCAGGGGAAGGATCAGATTACTCAAATCTACCACAGGAATCACCACCACCAAATTTCGATGAATTACTTGAGGGACAGGACACGAATCAAGGCAACCGAGCAGGTACAACTAAAGAAGATAAAGGTGATACAAAAGGTAATCCTTCTGTTTTTATTTATCATTCTCATAGTTGGGAAGGATATTTGCCTTTAATAGATGAAGATGTTAAACCGAGTGATTCTTCTAGTACTAATGAAAATGAAAATGTGG
>NZ_JBMERP010000210.1:0-532 GCF_049310925.1 Virgibacillus sp. DJP39
TTGTTTCATCGTATCTAAGTCCAACTTTTGATTAAGTCTAGACATGGTAGGTTGGGAAGCAAGTTCTGTTTTATTTAAAATTGTAGTCAGAGCTGGATCATATTTTAAATCGTCTGCGTGATCATCAGCATGGTAGCCTGTAACGTGTTGATAAATTTTCTGCATGATAACGCCGATGTTTTCATGTGTGTGATGTACTACGTCATCCTTAATTTGTACCATTTTTTCAATGATACTACTCAACCCGATGGCATCATTAAATTCTTTGTACAATAAGATGCCAGCGTCAGATGTTAAATCACCACCGTCAAAGTTCACTTTCACGCGTTTATTGAAATTCATTGCTTGTTCGTTTATACTTGGCATTGTAGGAGCCCCTTTGGTATGTTTTTGTTCGTAACTTAACTTTACCAAAGTTTGGGCTCCTTTTCATGTGTTTAGTTTCACCTTCTGGGTGAAACTAGCTATTCTTACAATCCCTTGTCCCCATTGAGTTTTATGCTCTAGAGAGATGAATCATGAATAGTTCAGG
>NZ_JBMERP010000211.1:0-522 GCF_049310925.1 Virgibacillus sp. DJP39
CCACTTGGTATCCCTGAATATGAGGATAAAATCGTCCAACATGCATTAGTGAAGATTCTTAGCGCTGTTTACGAGCAAGACTTCCTTGACTGTTCATTCGGGTTCCGCCCGAAAAAGGGGATGTCATGATGCCCTGAAGATTCTTAATGTGTATGCAGAGAAGCGCAAGACCAACTATATTGTGGACGCCGACATTAAAGGTTTTTTTGATAATGTCAACCATGAGTGGATGATGAAATTTCTAAAACACCGTATCAATGACCCAAGTCTCCTACGAATCATATCCAGGTTTTTAAAAGGCGGATATATGGAGGAAGGAAAATATTTTGATACGGATAGAGGAACACCGCAAGGTGGTGTCATTTCACCAATTCTAGCCAATGTTTATCTACATTATGCTTTAGATTTATGGTTCGAAAAGGTGGTTCGAAAAAGGTGCAAAGGGCAGGCGTACATCGTACGTTACGCGGACGACTTTGTATGTTGTTTTCAATACAAAAGTGATGCTGACTTCTTCTACTC
>NZ_JBMERP010000212.1:0-508 GCF_049310925.1 Virgibacillus sp. DJP39
ATTATTGTATGTGGTATTTTTTGCACGCTTTTGTAGAGATTGAAACCGCATCGTTTCAACTCGAACGTCAGAACCAAGAGAAAGGATTTCATTTGCTGTTTTTTCGTGTGACATTTTACGTTGAACAGCGATTTTGCGAAAAAGTTCTTTTCTTTTTTTGCGTAGTTTCTCGTATTTTTGAGAGTATATCCAAATTAGTCTACCTTTTTTTATTGTTCCATTTTCATTAAAATTATTAGGATTTGTACTGCGTTTAGACCTATCCATTTTACGTTGAATTCGTTTTAGTTCTTTTTCGTTAGTTTTACATGCTGGTGCAAGTTCTTGAAGTTGGACTTTCTCTTCACTACATATCGCAATAGTAGATGTACCAATATCTAATCCAACACGTTTTGTTTCGTCGTTAGAAATCTTGCGATTTCTTTTCATTGGTGGATACCCTTCTTGGATAAGTTGAATAAAGTAGCGAACTTTTCCACGTACTTCACGTTTTAATATACGAACGTAT